>JACRLF010000076.1 GCA_016235365.1 Deltaproteobacteria bacterium
TAAAGGAGCGTTGAGGGCGCGTTTATGCCCGGGGCGAACCTGTCGAGCGCGTCGAGCTTCTCGATTCTGTCGGAAATGTACCTGTATGGCAAGACAAAAGAGAGGTCCCCGGGGGTGGCGTCCTTCAAGGTGGGCTTGAACGTGCTCTTCCTGATCCTCTCCTCGGTGGACCTCCTGCCGTGGAGCAGGTCCCCCAGCCTCTGCACTATTATGCCCTCTCCCAAAAGGTTGGCCAGCCTCGCTATGTACTCGCCATAGGCTATAGGCTCATGGAACGGCTCGGTAAAGGTCGTGGAGACCAGTATGGCGAAGTTCGTGCTGTCGGACTTCTTGACGGAGTAGCTGTGGCCGTTGACGGTGCAGAGCCCGGAGTTCCTCTCCCTTACCACGACCCCGTATGGGTTCATGCAGAACGTCCTTACCAGGTCGTCGAACGTGCGCGAGTTGTAGGTGAGCTTCGCCTCGTGCAGGACGTCGGTGACGCTGTGGAGGACGGAGGCGGGGACCTCCACCCTGACCCCGATGTCAACCGGGTTCACCGCTGTGGCAAGGGAGTGCTCCCTGGAGACCTCCCTCAGCCATGACGACCCTGCCCTGCCCGGGGCGAGTATGACGAACGAGGAAGAATATACCGAGCCGTCGGCGGTCTTAACGCCTGCCACGGCCCCGTCCTTCTTCATGATGTCCGTAACCTCGGCCCCGAACCTTATCTCGGCCTTTCCTTCAAGCTCGTCCCTCATCTTCCTCAAGAGGTCGACGCACCTGTCAGTGCCGACATGCCTTATCGGAAATGATATGAGCCTCAACCCTGCCCTCGCCGCGGCCTCCTCTATCCTGCCGACGGCGTCCCTGTCAACCCCCTTTATCTCACGCGGGGCGCCGTATTTGAGGTAGATGGCATCCGCGTAGGCTATGAGCCCGTCGAGGGCAGAGGCCTCGACATACTCGCCCAGGACGCCCCCGACCTCCCTCGAGAGGTTGAGCTTGCCGTCGGAGAAGGCGCCAGCCCCGCCCCAACCGCAAAAGAGGTCTTTCCTCTCCCTCTGGTCGAGGTCCCTGCCCTTCTCCAGGATAAGCACCCTTACCCCTTCCTTCCTGAGCGCAAGCTCAAGGGCCGCGAATATCCCGGCAGGGCCGGCCCCGACTATTATGCAGTCGTAGGACATGGATGGATTATAGCAGAACCGCGCGGCGATTTGTGGACAATTCCGGCCGGACAAGATGTGACTTTAATCGTTGACACCGTACACTGTCTTTGTTAAAATCGGCACGCTACAAGCCATACCCTGCATATTAGCCTGAAAACGCATGGCGGGCGCGCACACTGCAAGCGGCGCCGCATGGACGCTTAATATGCCCGCTGCAAGGCAGAGGACCCTCTTATGAAAAACATCATCTTCAACAGAAGGTCGTTTCTCAAGGCCGCCCTCGTCGGCACCATGTTGATCGCGGCAAGGCCCGCGTTCTCCAGGGAGCTTGAGGACAAGGCCGCCCTGCTGGAAGACGACGGGCTTTTTGAGCGGGTATTCGATGAGGAAAAGCCCGTTATAGAGAAGCCTTCCATCGCCGTCAAGGACAGCAGGCTGGTAATGTTCAACGCCAGGACGCAAGAGAGGCTCGACGTCGAGTACAGGCACTCAGACGGCGGATACGACGAACAGGCGCTCAAGGCCATGAACCATTTCTTCAGGTGCCATTACGCGGATGAGGAGATGGACATGGACGTCCGCGTCATAGAGTATCTCAACGCCATTGATAAAACGCTCGGCGGAGACAACCTCATAAACGTCATATCCGGCTACAGGTCGCGCAAGTACAACGAAATGCTCAGGAGAAGGAACCGGAGGGTGGCCACGCACAGCTACCATCTTACCGGACAGGCCATAGACCTGACTATCCCCGGCATCCCGGCCAAGAAGATCAAACGCGCGGCGCTCCAGATGAAGTACGGCGGGGTGGGTTACTACCCGAGGGCCGGCTTCGTCCACATCGACTGCGGCAGTTTCAGGCGCTGGTAAGCTCAGGGCCTCCCCCGGGCATAAGGCCCCTGATTTAAAGACCAATAGAAAATAATGATCCCTCCCCCCCCGCTTGAGGCCCGCGAAAGTTTCAGAACGTTAAAAAAATGAACCTCCCCGCGGCAAGCTACGGGGTATCGACCCTAAGAGAGAATGAAGCTGAATCTCCACGCCGTCCTTTTGGGGGCGTTTGCGCTCTTTTTTTGTCTCCCCCCCACGCCCGTGCCGGCCGCTCAAACAGTCCCCCCATCCAGGTGCAAAGCGCGTTTCCCGAGCGACGGCCTCGTTCAGTGGGGGTGCGTTGAGATAAAAAAAGGCGACACGATCGAGGGCCTCTTCGGGGAAGGATGGCGGGACGCGGCCAGGTTGAACCGCATGGATAGACGCCATGCAACGCCCGGCAAGCTCATCAAGGCCCCGAAAGACCCGGCGGATATAAGGGGCTTCACCCCGCTGCCGCGCGAATACCCGGCGGCCAGGGATCACCCCAAGTTCATCCTTATCGACCTATCCGAGCAGTTCCTGGGGGCGTATGAGTTCGGCAGGCTCGTCTTTTCCGCTCCCGCGGCCACTGGGGAAAGAGGCAACGAGACCCCGGCGGGGCGGTTCAGGATAACGGCCTACAGCAGAAACCACAGGTCTTCAAAGTACTTCATAGGCAAGACCTCTATGCCTTACCCGATGCGCTATGCGCTGAGGTTCTTCATAAAAGACGGCATATCGTACTGGATCCACGGCAGGGATATGCCGGGACACCCCGCCTCTCACGGCTGCGTGGGGCTATATGACGAGGAGATGCAGAAAAAATACTACAAATACCCGAAAGACCCTGAGCTTGAGGACGCAAAAAGGCTCTATGAGTGGGTTGTCGGCCCCATCCCCGATGACAACGGGTTCCATGTCCTCAATGACGGGCCAGAGGTGGAGATAAGGGGGGATATCCCCTGACCATCCCCCTGTCAATATCCCCTGCGGCTTGACACCCAGGCCCATGCCCTATTGACATCATCCATGCTATGTGTTAAAAAATTCTATTACCTTCTTTTCAATCACCCAATCAAGCAGATGGTGGGCGTAGCTCAATGGTTAGAGCGCTGGACTGTGACTCCAGAGGCTGGGGGTTCGAAACCCCTCGTCCACCCCAATTCTTCATAATAAAGAAAGGGGCTTGCCAAAATGGCGGTCCCTTTTTTTATCTCCCCAAACCGTCCACTGCCCTACGTCTTCACCCCGTCGGCTAATCTCCTGTAGAAAAAGGCCTTAGCGGCCTCTATGAGGACGATATAGGCGAGGAGGATGGCGCCCAGGGCGTACATGAAGGTTAGGGGCGCGTCCGCAAACCCCATGAGGCCGGAGAGCGGCGTAAAGGGTATAGCTACGGTGACGGCCGCGATTATGACGGTCGTTATCAGGAGGTACTTTCCGGGCCTGCTCTTGTAGAACGGCTTCCTTGTCCTCAACACCATCACCGCGAAAGAGGCCGAGAGGACCGATTCTATGAACCAGCCCGTCCGGAACAGCGTCGGGCCGGCCTTGAGCATATAGTAGAGCACCCCGAAGGTCACGTAATCGAATATCGAGCTCAAGAGGCCGAAGTAGACCATGAACCTCTTAATGAACCTTACGTCCCACCTCCGCGGCCTCTCTATAAGCTCCTCATCAACCCTGTCCGCCGATATCGTAAGCTCCGGGAAGTCCGTCAGGAGGTTCATCAGCAGTATCTGTTTAGGGAGCATGGGGAGGAACGGCAGGAAGAGCGACGCCCCGGCGACGCTGAACATGTTGCCGAAGTTCGCGCTCGTGGCCATGAATACGTATTTGATGGTGTTGGCGAAGGTCTTCCTCCCCTCTATTACGCCGTCCCTCAGGGTCTCAAGCCCCTTTTCAAGCAGTATTATGTCCGCCGCCTCCCTGGCCACGTCCACCGCCGTGTCCACCGAGATGCCGACGTCCGCGGCGTGCAACGCCGCCGCGTCGTTTATTCCGTCGCCCATGAACCCGACCACGTGCCCCCGTTTCTTAAGCGACAGTATTATCTTCTCCTTCTGGATGGGGTCCACCTCGGCGAAGATATTCGCGGCCTCCACCGCGTGGAGTATCGCCTCCTCGCCCATGTTGTCGAGGTCGGGGCCGGTGACTATCCCCATTTCCGGGAAACCGACGCTCCTTGCCGTATGGGCCGAGACGAAACGGTTGTCCCCGGTTATTACCTTTACCTCCACGCCGAGGTCCTCGAGCTCTCTGACAAGCCTGCTTGCGTCCTGCTTCGGAGGGTCGGTGAAGAGCATGAACCCCAGGAGCGTCATCCCTTTCTCGTCCGCCTTCCCGTAAACGGCCGCTTCGCTAACCCTCCTGTAAGCGACCCCGAGGACCCTCAACCCCTGCTCGCTCCACGCGTTATAGAGCCCATCTATCCCCTCCAAATGGCCCTCTATCGGGACCTCGGCCCCGTCTATCTCGGCCTTATCGCAGACGTCGAGGAGGCGGATGAGCGCGCCCTTCGATATCAGGACGTGCTCACCGTCCCTTCTCACCACCACGCTGAGCCTCTTCCTCTCGAAATCGTAAGGTATCTCGTCGGCCTTCTCGTACCCTTGCGTACCCAGCCCCTCTTTGACGATGGCCGTGTCTATGGGGTTTTTCAACCCGGTCTGGTAATAGGCGTTCAGGTAGGCGTAAAAAAGGGTCCTGGCGTCATCCTTGCCCATGATGTCCGGATAGCCGCTCAACGATATCGTCCCCTCCGTAAGGGTGCCGGTCTTATCCGTGCAGAGTATGTCCATGGTGCCGAAGTTCTCTATGGAGGCGAGCCTTTTAACTATCACGTCCTTTTCCGACATCTTCTGAGAGCCCCTTGCAAGGTTCACCGTGATGATGGCCGGAAGGAGCTGAGGGGTCAGCCCCACTGCAAGGGCGAGGGAGAACATCAGCGAGTCTATGACGGGGGCCCGGAAATATACGTTTACGGCAAAGACCACAAGTACGAGTACGAGCGTGACCTCCATAAGAAAATAGCCGAAGCGTCTTATGCCGCGCTCAAAGTCCGTTTCAGGGGGCCTGAGAGCAAGCCTGCCGGCTATCCTGCCGACCTCGGTCGATTCACCGGTGGCGACCGCAACGGCCGCGGCGGCTCCGCTTATCACGTTTGTGCCCATGAATACGCAGTTATTCCTCTGCGTAAGGGCCGCGTCAAATCCGGAGGCCCCGGGGCTCTTTTCAACGGGGAATGCCTCGCCGGTGAGGATCGACTCCCTCACGAAAAAGTCTTTGGCCTCAAGGAGGACCGAGTCGGCCGGGACCATGTCCCCTGCCGAGAGGTAGACCACGTCTCCCGGGACGATATCCTCGGTGAATATCGCGCTTTTCACGCCGTCCCTCAAAACGCTCGCCCTGGTCTTCACGGCCTTGACAAGCCTTTCAACGGCGTTGGACGCGCTGTACTCCTGGATAAACCCGAGGAGGCCGCTTATGACGATTATGATGAAGATGATGGAGGCGTCTATGAAACTCCCGACTATCGAGGATATGAATACGGCGAAGAGGAGTATGAGGGTGATGGGGGTCTTGAACTGCCCTATGAGCATGGAGAGCCGGGAGACCTCTTTTTTCTTCCTCAGAAGGTTCTTCCCGAACTCCCCGGCCCGCTCGATGGCCTGTTGTCCG
The DNA here is from genome assembly GCA_016235365.1 of Deltaproteobacteria bacterium. Classification (GTDB taxonomy): domain Bacteria; phylum Desulfobacterota; class GWC2-55-46; order GWC2-55-46; family GWC2-55-46; genus JACRLF01. Next base: position 5,682 of record JACRLF010000076.1, read on the forward strand.
GTCAGCCCCGATGGGGAGGAGTCAAGCTCCCTTAAAAGCTCTCCCTGCTCGACCCCCCAGTATTTTTCCGGAATCCTCAATGCGCGCCCCCTTATGCACAGGACGGATGATTTGTGTCCTGGAATACGTAATACAGTGATAAGTATACCAAAAAACAAGGCCTTCAGGCCTTTTTCATGGACGGTTTTTCTCTGGCAAAGGCCTGTCATTCATGTTAAAATTTTATATTAGACTTCCCGTCAAAATAATCGTATTTACCGCTTGCCTGACCTATTGTGGGCTGACGGGCTTGCGGAACCTATGAAACCTGCCATGGCTTGAGGCCCAGGGGGTTTCAGAACGCTAAGGAACCTCTGATTAATCCCTTAGTCCGTCATTGCGAGCGTAGCGAAGCAATCTCATCTTTTTGTAAATCAATATCTTGGAGATTGCTTCGTCGCTGAAGCTCCTCGCAATGACATCGGAAAAAGAATTAATCAGAGGTCGAAAAGTCGATAAAGGTCCTCGGCGGGCTGGAGGCCGTCAGGAAAAGGCCCGCCATGTACATCGGCTCCACCGGGGCGATGGGGCTCCACCACCTCGTCTACGAGGTGGTGGACAACTCGGTGGACGAGGCGCTGGCCGGGTTCTGCAAGAACATAGACGTCGTAATCCGCGAGGACAACTCGGTTACCGTGACCGACGACGGCAGGGGCATACCGGTAAAGATGCACCCGGAGAAGAAAAAGCCGACGGTCGAGGTCGTCCTCACCGAGCTCCATGCCGGAGGCAAGTTCGAGAACAAGGCCTACAAGGTCTCCGGCGGGCTCCACGGCGTCGGGGTGACCGTGGTCAACTTCCTCTCCGAGCGGCTCGACGTGGAGATAAGGAGGGACGGCCAGGTCTTCCAGCAGGGCTACGCGCGCGGCCGGCCGGTGGGGCCCCTTACGGTCGCGGGCAAGACGAAGAAGACCGGGACGACCGTAACCTTCAAGCCGGACCACGAGATATTCGAGGTGACCGAGTTCAGCTTCGACACCCTGAGCCAGAGGCTCCGCGAGCTCTCCTTCCTCAACGCCGGGATAAGGATAACGATAAAGGACGAGCGCAGCGACAAGTTCCACGACTTCCAGTACAAGGGCGGCATAGTGAGCTTCGTGGAGCACCTCAACCAGTCCAAGGAGCCGATACACCCGAAGGTCGTCTACATATCCGGGGAAAAGGAATCGATCCAGATGGAGATGGCTCTCCAGTGGAACAACTCGTACTCCGAGAACATCTTCTCCTACGCCAACAACATAAATACCACGGAGGGCGGGACCCACATGGTGGGCTTCAAATCGGCCCTCACCAGGGTAGTGAACAGCTACGCCTCGGAAAGGGGCCTCCTCAAGGACATGAAGGAGTCCCTGCAGGGGGACGACGTGAGGGAGGGGCTCACGGCCGTCATAAGCGTGAAGCTTCCCAACCCGCAGTTCGAAGGCCAGACAAAGACGAAGCTCGGGAACAGCGAGGTCGAGGGCTACGTCAAATCGATAGTCAACGACAAACTCGCCGTATTCCTTGAAGAGAACCCCTCTGTCGCCAAAAAGATCATCCAGAAGGCGGTGGACGGCGCAAGGGCGCGGGAGGCCGCAAGGAGGGCCAAGGAGATAATAAGGCGCAAGGGCGCACTCGACTCATCGTCCCTTCCCGGCAAACTCGCCGACTGCCAGGAGACCAACCCGGCCCTGAGCGAGATATTCATAGTCGAGGGGGACTCCGCCGGAGGGAGCGCCAAGCAGGGCAGGGACAGGAGGTTCCAGGCCATACTCCCGATCAAGGGCAAGATACTCAACGTGGAGAAGGCC
>JACRLF010000089.1 GCA_016235365.1 Deltaproteobacteria bacterium
CCCATAACCCCGACATACCTCGTATCCCAGGCAAAGGGCAAGGCCACCCTCAGGAATTACGAGTTCAAGATATTCAATTATACGGAACCGGAATGAAATCGAGGAAGAGATCGATAACGGCCGAGTCCAGCATCAAGACGCAGAAAACAAGCCCTGTTACGCAAACCGCGCCCGGAAGGGACGTATCCGCCGCCCTGGCGCCGGAACGGAGGGAGCGGGAGTTTTTCAATAAGAACGAATATGTCCTGGACTGGCTCGCCGGAGAGGAGCGGAAGATATTATCCCCGCTCCCCGACATGGAAAAGAGGCTCGACACGCTCCTGACCACCCTCCATAAGGAGAGAAAAAACGTGCTTCAGTTCAAGATAAAACAGAGCAAGCCCTGAAAACGGATAAAAACGCCGCGCCGCCCTCAACCCCTCCCCAACCTCCAGGCAAGAATTGACTTGATAGAGCCGTAAAAAAAATATATTATATTGAAATAGCTACCCGTTTTAATCGAGCCAGGCCCGCTCCGGTGGACTTTTGCGGCGGTATACCAGGACGCAGGGCAGTCCGTTGAACATGCATAGCGAGCGCGAACGATTACAAAAATCCGGTACAAGCCGTAAACATAAGGAGAGACGCAGATGGACCTGGACTATCAGATAATGGATCAGGACTTCAAAAAGGAACTGCTGGACATACTCTACGCGAAATCATTCCGCTACGACCCGGCAAAGGGGTTCACGCTCGCGAGCGGAAAAAAGAGCGACGTCTACATCGACGCCAAAAAGACGGTCTTGAGCTCGCACGCGATGGAGCTTGTCGGGTTCGCCTTCTTTCAGCTCCTGAAGCTCGCGCCAGTGGACGCCATAGGGGGGCTCACGCTCGGGGCCGACCCGATCGCTTACGCCGCGGCGCTGGTGTCCACCATGCACGGGAAGTATATGGACGCCTTCATAGTGCGAAAGGAGCCCAAGGGCCACGGCACCCAGCAGTGGATAGAGGGCAGCCTCCAGGACGGGGTGGACGTGGTGGTGGTCGAAGACGTCGTCACCACCGGCGGCTCGGCGATAACGGCCGTTAAAAGGGTCAGGGAGGCCGGCTACAACGTAAGGCAGGTCCTGGCGCTCGTTGACAGGGAAGAGGGCGGCAAGGAGAACATCGAGAAAGAGACCGGCTGCAAGTTCTACGCGCTCTTCACCAAGTCCGACTTCCTCGAACTCCACGAAAAGAACGAGAAGAAGAAGGAGGCCGAGGCGAAAAAGGCCGAGACAAAAAAGGGCAAGCCCGATGAAAGGCCGTTTTTTTAGCGGGCCGCTGAAAGAGTTTTCTGGGGGAAACTTTCTGTAGAAAGGTTTCCCCCAGACCCCCTTCAAAGATTTATAGTTGCCGGGGATACCCTCCCCTGTTTTATCGGGGAGGGTATCCCCGGCAGAAACTGTAAATCCTTGAAGAAGGTTTGAGAGAGGCTCTTTACAAAAAGGTTCTCTCAAAAGACTTTTTCAGCGCCCTGCCAAGACCACTGTCCTCTATCGCTTCGCCCTCCTATTGGAGGGCGAAGTTTTTTATACGCTGTGCAAAATGGCCTTATAAGACCCTCCCCCTTGTCCCCTCCTGTCGAGGCAACACAACACGGTAGGATGGTAGGATGGGTTGAGCGTAGCGAAGCCCATCATTGCTCTGCGGCAAGCCGCGGGCCTCGCGCTCGCTATGCATGTTCATTTGAGAAAAGGATTCGAATGACAGACCGGTTATCTCCCGTGGACAGGATCGTATTCGCGCTCGACCTCCCTACGCTCGACGAGGCCGTAAGATACGTCAATCTCTTGAGGAATCACGTCGGGGTATTCAAGATCGGCCTTGAGCTCTTTTGCGCGTGCGGCCCGGCGGTCGTGCATGCGGTGAACGAGAGGAGCAAAGGCGCGGGCGTATTCCTCGACCTGAAGTTCCACGATATACCCGCGACAGTCAGGGGCGCGATAAGGAGCGCGTCGGCGCTCAAGGCGCGGTTCATAACCGTGCACTGCGACGAGGGCCGCGGCCTCCTGAAGGCGGCGGTGGAGGGCAGCGCCTCAGGGACCAGGGTGCTCGGGGTAACGGTACTTACGTCCCTCTCCAGGGAAGACTTTACCGATGCGGGCATAGACGCCTCCCGGTTCTCTGAACCGGCGGACCTGGTCATGCACAGGGCGCGTCTTGCGAGGCTTGCCGGGTGCGCCGGGGTCGTCTGCTCCGGGCTTGAGGTTGGGGCGGTAAAGAAGGAGTTCGGCCCGGACTTCCTAACGGTGACGCCGGGGATAAGGAGCGCAGGGGAAGACAAGGGCGACCAGAAGCGCACCGTCACCCCGTATGAGGCCGTTTACAACGGCGCGGACTATATAGTGGTGGGCAGGCCGATAAGAAACGCCCCGGACCCGGTAAAGGCGGCTGATTCGATAGCAGGGGAGATAGAGAGGGCGCTTAGGGACAGGGAGGGGAAAGGCGTATAAGTTATAACCTAATCAACCTTAAGAAAGAGGTGCTTCTTGAGCCCGGTAGGATGGGTTGAGCGAAGCGAAGCCCATCAATTCAACCCGCCCATCACGCCACGTTCCTGCGCGATTTGCCGTAGGGTTTTATGCGTTCAAGCATTCCGGGTTTTCTGGCGCTTATCCTGTAGATGTCATACTGGTTTTGAAGATTAAGCCACAACTCGGGGGATGTCCCGAAATACCTCGATAGCTTTATAGCCATCTCCGGACTTATATTCCTCTTTTCGTTCACTATCTCGTTTACGGTCCTGAAGGTCGTATTGACCTCTTTTGCCAGACGGGTCTGAGACAGCCCCAGAGGCTTCAGGAAATCCTCATCCAATATCTTTCCGGGATGCGTCGGCTCTCTTTTAAGGTTATGCATAGTTATCTCCTGGCTTAGTGGTAATCGACTATCGCCACATCATATGCGTCGGAATCAACAAATCTGAATACTATCCTGTATTGATCGTTTATCCTTATGCTGTATTTGCCTTCGTGCCCGCCCTTTAATTGTTCCAGCCTGTTGCCGGGCGGAGTTTTTAAATCCTTGAGCCCTGTTGCCGCGTTCAAATAATCCAGCTTTCTGAGCCCTATCTTGCAGACAGCCGGGGGGAGTTTCCTGCTTTTACCCGTAGAATACAGATTGGCGGTTTCCCTGTCGGCAAAGGATTTAATCATGTTATTACACTATAACACCTAATGTTATAAAAGGCAAGGGGATTTGCACAGCCCCATAGGATGCGCTTCGTTCCTCAGCGCATCGTTCGCGTTAGTGCACGGGCGAGTACGGGCTTTTTCTTTTGGGGACTTTCCTAAGCCTTCAAGGTATAACCGCACAGTCAGGTGGCCTTTCCTCCATATCCCCCCTCACTCCCGCGCCGTAATAATGCCGTTCATCACTGGGAAATATCCGTTAAAGAGGATCGGCACGCCTTCGCCGCCGGGGATAAGCTCTTTTGTGGCCTGGATGTGGAGGTGCGGCTCCATGGAGTTCCCGGAATTTCCCACGTTGCCGAGCGGTTCACCCGCCTTTACGTTGTCCCCCTTGCCTGCGTGCAGGCTGTTGCCCATCATGTGCGCGATAAGCACATAGACCCCCTTGCAGTTGATGATGACGTGGTTGCCGGCCGGGTTGTCCTTATAATTGCCCTTGTCCCTGGGGTCATCCGGCGCGCCGTCGGACGACCTCACGACCATGCCGTCGCACGGGCTGTAGACCGTATCCCCGAAGATGGCGTAGCTCGAGAGTTTTTTCGGGAAAAGGCCGTTGGCGCGGTTCCCGTATAAGTTGAGCTTCACCAGGTCGACGGCGTACCTCTGTGAGGACTTGAATCCGTGGAAGGCGTTGAGAAGAAAGCCCGACCCTCCCTGCATGACGTAATATCTCCCGTTTTTCAAGGGGAAGGAGAGCTCCACCGGCTCCCCGGTGTAGTAGCGGCCTTTTATCGCGACAGCGCAGAGGAATATGAACAGGAAGAGGAGGGCGGCCTTTATCGGCCCGGACTTGCCGTCTCTTTTTACGCGCGAGAATATGGAGCGGCGCTTGAGCCTGTAATGGGACTTCAAGACCGCGAGCAGATAAAAGAAGACCGCGGCGTATTTGAGGTAGTAGCTGAGAAATAGCCACTGTCCCGCAAGGAGGATGAAGAGCAGTGCCGTCCCGGCCACGCCGGCGCTCAGGAAGAGGCCGGCCCTGTTCGCGCAATTCTGCTTCCATAGCCAGCGTATCGAGGCCGCGCAGAGCCCAACGGTAAGGAACGCCAGAAATCCTATGAAAAGCCTGGTAAGCATCTGTCAGGGTCCTGTGAAAATCGGCGTTTTCCGCTATCGCCTCTTCCTCGCGTACCCGAGGTAATTTACCGAGGTATCCGCCGAGATCTTGAACTCGAGCCTCAAGGGGTCGTAGCTCATCCCCTTGAGCTCCATGACCTCGGCGTTATTCCCCTCGAGTATCTTTTTAAGTGCAGAGGGCCTTACGAACCTCTTCCAGTCGTGCGTCCCTCGCGGGACCATGCCGAGCACGTCTTCGGCCACGAAGATAGCGAGCATCCGGGCCTTGAAGGTCCTGTTTATCGTGCCGAAGAAAAAAAGCCCCCCGCTTTTCAACATCGAAAGCGAGTCCCGTAAAAAACCTTCGAGGTCGTCGACGTGTTCGAGCACCTCGGCGCAGACGATAATGTCAAAGGCGCCCAAGTCTTGCTTAACGAGCCGGGACGGCGTAGAGACAAGGTAATCTATCCCAAGCCCGGAAGAAGCGGCGTGCTTCTTAGCGGCGTCTATGGCCACGGGTGAGAGGTCTATGCCCGTGACACAGGCCCCCGCCCTGGCGAATTCCTCCGAGAGGAGCCCCCCTCCGCAGCCTATGTCAAGCACCCTCTTGCCTTTTAGCTCCCCGGCCCTCGAGGAGAAGTAGCCGAACCGGAGCGGGTTTATCCTGTGGAGCGAGAAGAGCCTGCCCGCGGGGTTCCACCACTCCTCAGCGTATTTTTCAAATTTATCGGTCTCTGTGGTCATAGCTTATTTTTCCTACTCAACCCCGTACTCCTTCCACCGTCTGTCCACAAGCGCCACGACCTCCTTGTCCATCTCCATCTTCTCCCCCCACTTGCGCGTTACCTCCGGCGCTGACTTCATCGTCGCGTCTATGCCCATCTTGCTGCCGAGGTGCTCGATTGGGGACGAAAAATCGAGGTAGTCAATCGGGGTGTTCTCTATGATGACCGTGTCCCTCTTCGGGTCGACCCTCGTTGATACGGCCCAGACGACGTCGGCCCAGTTGTTGACGTCGATGTCGTCGTCGACGACGATAATGTACTTTACGTACATGAACTGCTTGAGTATCCCCCATATGCCCATCATCAGCCTCCTGGCGTGGCCGGGGTACTCCTTTTTTATCGACACCACGGCGATCCTGTACGAGACCGCCTCCATGGGGAGGCTGAAGTCGACCACCTCGGGGAACTGGAGTTTCAGGGAGGGCAGGTAGAGCCTGTTGAGCACCGCTCCGATGACGGCGTCCTCCTTGGGGGGCCTGCCGGTGATGGTGGTGAGGTAGAGCGGGTCCTTCCTGTGGGTTATGGCCTTGAGGCGGAATACCGGGAACGGCTCCTGCGCGTTATAGTACCCGGTATGGTCGCCGAACGGGCCTTCCGTCCCGACCTCTCCGTGGCGTATCTCCCCTTCGAGGACTATCTCGGCGGAGGCCGGGACTTTAAGAGGCACGGTCTTGCACTCAACCAACTCGATCGATTTCTTCCTCAGCACGCCCGCGAAGTGGTACTCGCCTACGTCCTCGGGCACCGGAGTGACCGCGGAGATGATCGTGGCCGGGTCGCACCCTATAACTACGGCCACGGGCATTGTCCGGCCCTCTTTTTCCCAGAGCCTCTGGTGCGCGGCGCCCCCCCGGTGCCTGAGCCACCGCATTATCAGCCTTTTCCCGTCGAGGTACTGCATCCTGTAGACCCCGACGTTGTACGGCCCGCCTGTTGGGCTTTGGGTCACAACCAGCGGCCAGGTGATGAGCGGGGCAACGTCCTTTGGCCAGCACTTTATTATCGGGAGCATGGAGAGGTCGGCCTCGTCCCCGATGCGCGCCACTTCCTGGCAGGGACCTGTCCTCACGGTCTTGGGGCCGAGGGTGAGGACCTTGCCGAAAAACGGTATCTTTTTTATGGCGTCCCAGAGGCCGTCCGGGGGCTGGGGCCTCTGGAGCAAGGCTATGAACTCCCCTATCTCTTTGAGCTCATCTTCCTCCACCCCGAGCCCAAGGGCTACCCGCTCCTTTGTGCCGAAGAGGTTGCCTACTATCGGGATGCCATGCCCCTTCACCTTTTCGAAGAGCACGGCAGGGCCGCCTCTTTTGACGAGCCTGTCCTGGACCTCGGCCACTTCGAGGTTCGGGTCGACCTCGGCGTTTATTTTTTTTAAGAGCCCCTTTTTTTCCAGCGCGTGGAGGAATTCCCTCAGGTCGTTATAGTGCATCTCTGTCTTCTTTCGATTTGAGTTCTTGCGGGTATAATCGCCGTGGCCGCCGCGGGTTTCCGGTTCAGCCCTTTGGGATGTATATTTACAGTTTTACAGGCGCATGTCGATGACGATCGCGGCAAGGATCACCCCGCCGGCAACTACGTTGCCTATAAAGCCCTTGAAGGCCATCGCCCTCGTCGGCGTTCTTTTAAGGACCGATACTATCCAGAGGAAGATCATCAGTCCTGATGCCAAGCCCCCGAAGTAGACGGGTCCGAGGCCGCTTAAGTACCCCGTTGCCGCGAGGAGAACGGTCATCAGGAGATAGGCCGCATTGAGCGCGGCGTAAACGGAGTCCCCGAAGTATATGGCCGTTGATTTTACGCCTATCTTGAGATCGTCCTCCCTGTCCATGAGCGCGTATATGGTGTCGTACGCTATCGAGTAGCAGACATTGGCAACGAATATCAGGAGCGGGACCCATCCGATAGTGCCTGTTGCCGCCGACCACGACATTACCGCCCCCCAGCCGAACGCCATGCCGAGAAAGGCCTGGGGCCAGTGGCTCACCCTCTTGACAAACGGGTAGACTACGGCGAGGAGGAGGCCGATGAAGGAGAGGGCGATAGTGAGCCTGTTTAAAAAGAGCACCGCGATGAACGATAGGGAGACGAGCGCCGCGAACACCAGGAGCGCTTCTTTTACGTTGAGCCTGCCGTTTGCCAGCGGGCGGGACCTGGTCCTCTCCACATATGGGTCGAAGTTCCTGTCCGCCACGTCGTTTATCGCGCACCCGGCGCTGCGCATAAGGAAGGTGCCTGCGATGAATATGAAGAGGTTCCTAACGGTAGGAGAGCCGTCTGAAGCGATGAATAGGGACCAGAGGGTCGGCCACAGGACGAGCAGCGTCCCGTACTGCTTCGGAAGCCTTACGAGATCCGATACGGCCGTAAGCTTTCTTATCACAAGGGCGTTGGAGCCCATACCTGTACCCATGCTCATCTGTCTTCGGCCTTTATGTTGACGGAGGGCCTTTGTATAAGCCGCGGATTCGTGGGCGAGGGGCGCTTTAAGTACCTCGCTGGCGCGGCCGCCCCTTTTTGTTGCAGGCAGTTTTTCAGACGCCTGTTGCCTCAGGGCACGGGACGACCTCGGGGCTGAATATCTCCAGGACAGAGGCCTTTATGACCCAGTCGTCCTTACCCTGTCTGTTAAAGAGTATGTATCGTCTGGCGGCAAGGAGCGAGGCCGGGTCTTTTCCAACGGCTTTTGAGACGCGCCCGCACTCAACGGTAGCCACCTCGAGCCGTTCCTTGCAAAAAAATATCTTATTCGAGTTCAACACCCTGCCCAGCGGCTCGTTGCTGTATCTTTCGAGTTCATCAATAAGCCCTGGACGCAGGCGCGAGAGCGGGATAAGAGAGTGCGCGTAGACGAGCCTCTTTTTACCGTCGGTCAGCCATACGTCCCTGACTAAGGCGTCTGTTCCCGGCTTCTCTTCGAGGTAGGAGGCCAGTCTCTCATCTAACCTGGTCGTGCCCCTGTGCATGACTTCTACCTCGACCCTGCTGCCGCTGAGGAGCTCAAGCTCAAGCGTCATCGACCCGTCCGAGAGAAGAAGGAGGAGCTGATGAGGCTTCAGGCCCTTGAACTCCGGCCTGCCGCGCTCCTTCTCGGGGTTGAACCAACCCCGCACCAGAGTGTACCATGGGGCTTCTTCCATAAGGGGTGAAAATACCACATAGCTCCTTTTTGGTCAATAAAGGAGTACTTCAGGTTTTTTTAGTGGGCCGGTGAAATATTTAAGGACTACGAATTACCCCGGAGCTTGCCGCGGGGAGGAGCGAGCGAATTACAAACGATAAATTCCTTATTTGAAAATTCTCCGCAACTTGCTACGGGGAATTTTAACCCCGTGGGTCTTGAGCCCTGGAAGGTTTTATAGTCGGCGGTCTCGGCACGTCAAAAAAAAGCCGCAACCAACAGACCCTGTCGGTTGCGGCTTTTATCTCTTTTGTCCGGTCTTTAACTCGCCACGTAGCGGGGCGGGTGATGGTGTCAGCTCTGAGGTTCTTTTTCAGGCGGAGCGGGGGTCTCTGCCGGCGCGGTTTCAGCGGCCTTCAAAAAGGCGTCCACGCTGTATCTTATGGCCGCAGCCGTGCTCTTGTTCGGCCCGCGCAGTATCTTGAGGAGCTTCCCTACATAGATTATCTCATCGGCCGTCATGGCGGCATAATCCGGGGTCCTCTGGTATCCGGCCTCCTTGCCGTAACCGTGGGTCTCTTCGGCAGCCATCATATAGGGCCTGTTCCCGTACTCAGCTCCCCTGCCCCCTTTATACATCTCGCCATCGCCAGAGATGAGCCAATCCACGGAGAGTCCATAGATGTTTGAGAACCTCAAGACCAGGTCCGTCGGCATCTCGCCTCTTTTCTTGTAGTTCGACAGGGCCTGAGGGGTTACACCCAAGACCCTCGCCACTGCGGAGTCGTTCTTGAGTTTACCAGCCCACCTCATCCTTTCGATAATTTCCGAATAACTTACGCCCATTTCAAGTTCTCCTTTTCATTTTACCTTTTGGCATTAGAGATGTAACCGCACTAATAGTAAGGTAGAACCATTCCATACCAGAAAAAGACCTTAAAGTCTATAGGTTTTTTTAGTGATATATAGTTTTATTTTTTAGCGTTCCGAGACCCCCCTATTTTAACGTTGTGACCCCCCCAGAGGGTTCATAATACCGGTCGAAGATTCTTCGCGGTTTGGGATAGCGGAGGGGGTCGAAGCCGGTGTTTTTATCAAGACAAGGTGCGAAAAGATTTGGTTCCTATCCTCCAACAGCCTTTTAAGGATTAAACCAGGCGATGCGAACAGTCCAAAACCTGTACACCGATTATGAGTATAGACTATCTGGTTTTTAATGTCAATAGAATTATTAATATTATTAAAGAGTTGACGCGTTTTTACGGACGGAAACTCTTTATGGTATTGGGTTAAATATGATATTTAAAAGTTTAAAGATAAACAATTGTAAAAAAGTCTAAAAAAGATGCTTCATAAATTATTTCCTGGCTGTATGTGGGTTTAAAGACAGCCTCTGTCGGCGGCTTATGGGTTTATGCTCTCCACGGTGACGGCGTAGATTTCCGGGTCGACCGCCTTTATTATCCGCCGTTTATTCTCGGTCGCGAGGTCGATGTCCAGGGGCCGGCGGCACGGCCTTTTATGCCTGTCAAGGACGACCGATACCATCGGGTGGATGAGGTCCGAGCGGTTTACGGACTTTATCAGGCCGATATCACCGCTGCTCAGCTCGACAAGGCTCCCTATGGGGTAGATGCCCATGCATTGTATGAACTTTTCGACAAGCTCCGGGCCGAAGTGGATTTTTCTGCGCGTATACATGAATTTCAGTGTATCGGTCGGCATTATTGCCTTCTGGTAGATCCTGTTGCTCGTCATGGCGTCGTAGACGTCCGCGATCCCGGCGATCCTCGCAAAAAAATGTATCTTCTCGCCGGCAAGCCCCGCCGGATAGCCGCTCCCGTCGTACCGCTCGTGGTGCTCTCCGGCCACATGTATCGACGCAAGCGCGATGAAGCGGGCCGCCGCAAGGAAATCGGCGCTGAGCAGGGCATGCTGCTTCATCAGGCTGAGCTCCGTCTCGTTATAGGCGCCGGGCTTATTCAAAAGCCCCTCGGGTATCAGCATCTTGCCGATGTCGTGCAGGATGGCGCCCACCCCGAGTTTAAAGAGGTCTTCCCGCCTCAGCCCCAGATGCCTTCCAAGGGCGATAGAGAGTATGCTGACGTTTACGCAGTGCGTAAATGTATAGGCGTCGTACCGTTTCAGATTCGCAAGGCTCGTTATCGCGTCCCTGTTCCGGAATATGCTCCTGACGATATTGTCCACCGTCTTCTCCATCCGTTCTTTTACAAGGCTCTTTCCCATTCGGACGTCGTGCATGATGGTGGTTACGGTGCTCTCCGCCTCGTCCCTTATACCGCGGGCCTCTTTGATCTCTTCCCTGAACCCCACCTCGTCCTTGATATCCAGCGGGTCTTTTAGCGTAAAGGTTTGCGCCTCAACGGGTTCGGCGGGTTTCGCGTCGGCGTCTTGAGCCGGCGCCTCTCTGAGGATATTATCGAGCTCAACGGTGCGAGGCCCCTCGCTGCCGGCTGCAACACCGCCGCCCGGCTCCGTCCGCGCCGAAGGCCGGGTTTTGACGGACTCTATATTTATATACGCGGCCGTGAAGCCCTTCTTTTTTAGAGACGCCACCTCCTCCGCGTTTTTTATGAGCGTATTGTTCATGAAAAACGAGCTCGCCCCGGACCTGTTTTTAAGCCCGCAGATATGCATACCCGCCTGAAGGTCGTCTATATCGATCTTTTGGATCATATCCGTATTATTTCAAGGTAGTCTTTCGGTAAAAGGCTGCCTCTAAAAATCAGTTATTTTTTCCGA
>JACRLF010000091.1 GCA_016235365.1 Deltaproteobacteria bacterium
TTTGCGTTTTGCGTGGGGACGCCAAGGTCCATGAGCACCTTCTCGGCAATGGGCGTCCTTACCTTGCAGTCCTTGCATATCTTGCGGGCGAGCCTTTGAGCGAGTATAAGGTTGCAGGCCGAAGAGACCAGGAATGGCTCTATGCCCATGTTCAGAAGCCTGTTGACGGTTGACGGGGCGTCGTTGGTATGGAGCGTGGAGAGCACCAGGTGGCCGGTAAGGGCGGCCTTTATCGCTATCTCGGCCGTCTCATAGTCCCTCACCTCCCCGACCATTATTATATCGGGGTCCTGCCGCAAAAAGCTCCTCAGCGCCGCGGCGACGTTGAGCCCTATCTCCTCGTGCATCTGGACCTGGTTTATGCCCATGAGGTTGAATTCCACCGGGTCCTCGGCCGTTGAGATGTTGTCGCTTATCTTGTTGAGCTCCGAGAGGGCCGAGTAAAGGGTGGTGGTCTTTCCGCTCCCCGTGGGCCCGGTCACCAGGACTATCCCCCACGGCTTGTGTATGGCCGCCATGAAGTTCTTGAGGGCCGTATCCTCGAAGCCGAGCTTCGTCATATCGAGCTGGAGGTTGCTCTTGTCCAGAAGCCTCATACAGACCTTCTCGCCGAAGAGCGTGGGGAGGACGGAGACCCTGTAGTCCATCTCCTTGTTCTTGGCGAGCTTGAGCTTTATCCTGCCGTCCTGCGGCAGCCTCCTTTCGGCTATGTCGAGGTTGCTCATTATCTTGATCCTCGACACTATGGCGTTCTTGAGCTTCATGGGCGGCTTCATGACCTCTGAAAGGACTCCGTCGACCCTGTAGCGCACCCTGAACGACTTCTCGTAAGGCTCTATGTGAATATCGCTCGCACCCCTTTTGATGGCGTCGGTCAGTATCAGGTTGACGAGCTTTACTACCGGGGCGTCCTCGACCGCCTTCTTCAGGTCCATCAAGTCTACATCATCTTCCTCCTTGACGACCTCCATCTCGCCCTCGTCGAACTCGTTGAGTACCCCCTCAAGCCCCAGGTCCGGGGCCTCGTAGAGCTTGTCTATGGTCGACTTTATCGCGGCGTCCGAGGCCACGAGCGGCTCGACGTTGTACCCGGTAAGGAACTTTATGTCGTCTATGGCGAATATGTTCGAGGGGTCCGACATCGCAACGACGAGCGTCGAGCCGGTGCGGCTTACCGGGAGTATCTGATACTTCTGGGCGACGTCTTCTGGGATGAGCTTCAAGACCTCGGAGTCTATATCCTGGGCCATGAGGTCTATGGTGGGTATTCCGTACTGCCTGCTCAGAAAGGCCGTCAGGTTCTCTTCCGAGATATAGCCGAGCTTGGTAAGGTTGTATCCGAGCCTGCCGCCGCTTTTTTTCTGCTCCTCCAGGGCGTTCTTAAGCTGCTCGTGCGTGATGAGTTTCTCTCTTACTAAAAGCTCGCCTATCCTGTCGGTCATCTGGTATTCCGCCGTAGGTGACAAAAATTGTCCCTCGTATTTAGTATCGCAAAAACGCGCTCTTATGTCAAGGCGTCAGCCTCAAGCCATGCCCTGAAAAAACAATAAAAACAACATCTTAGACTGTCCAGGCGCCTTCCGCAGACCAACGCGCCCGCATGACTCGATATTCTTATATCCTCAGTTTCCGGCGAAATCTTTAGCTGTATTTTCTTGCAGTCTTGACAATTTCCTCCGCAAAGAACGGTTTTCTTATGGAAAGGTCTATCATCCCTTCCCTCACGCCATCGTAGATGGTCCTGTCCGCGTCCTTGAAATATCCGGTAAATAAGACGACCCTGGCGTCCTGGTTGAACTTTCTTATCTGCCTGTAGGTCTCAAGCCCGTTCATCCCGGACATCACCATGTCCATGAATATCAAGGAGTACCGGAAATGTCTCACCTCCTCGACGGCCTCTTTGCCGCTTGTGACGTATTTCGCCTCATATCCCGCGTCCTTGAGCATCTCGGACATGCCTATCCCTACCGTCTCCTCGTCATCGACGATGAGTATCCTCTTCTCAAGTTCAGCCGCTGACATTCTATCCCTGGCCCTCCCTTCCATTTCGTCGGTTCCGTTTCATACTTGAGGCGCCGGGCGGCTATGCCGCGGGGGGTGAGAGGGGCAGGAATATCCTGAACGCGGCGCCCTCATCGGGTCTGCTCTCGACCTCTATCCTGCCTCCGTGCGCGTTTACGATGCTTCTGGATATGGACAGCCCCAACCCGATATTGAGCCCCCCGCCCTTCTCCTTGGTCGTAAAGAACGGGTCGAATATCTTGTCCATTATCTCAGGCGGTATGCCCGGGCCCGTATCCCTTATTTCGGCCACGGCAAAGTCTTTTCCGTCAACGGCCGCGGTCTTGGTGGATATGAATATCCTGCCCGTCCCCCGCATTGCGTCCCGCGCGTTCTTGATTATATTGAGCATCACTTCCATTATCTGCCCCTTGTTGCCTGTTATCCTGGGGAGGTCGGGGTCGAAGTCCTCGTGTATCTCTATGGAGCTCGTCTTCAATTCGGAGATGAAGAGCGTGAGAGTCGCCCTTATCGACTCGTTAAGGAACATCGGCTCGTAGACGCCCCTGGAGGGCCGCGCGTACGTCATCATGTCCACTATTATGTACTTCGAACGCACGGCGGCGTCCTTTACCTTCTCCAGCATGAAGCGGTTCGGGTCGTCGGCCCCTATCCTGCCGAGGAGCACCTCGGTTATGCTCAGGATGCCGGCCAGCGGGCTGTTCAGCTCGTGGGCTATGGACGCCCCCATTTCGCCGAGCGAGATGAGCTTGGCCGACTCCACGAACATCTGCTCGGAGTCCTGGAGCCTCTTGTACGCGCCCTCGAGGTCAGAGAGGGACTTATTGAGCTTGGTCGTCCTCTCCTTTACGGTATCCTCAAGCTCCTCTATATGCCTTCTTATGGCCTCCTCAAACCCTTTCCTTTCAGAGAGGTCCCTCCATATCTCCTGTATGTACTTCTTCCCGTTAAGCTCCATGACCGAAGCGCCTATCTCAACGGGCACGGTAAACCCGTCCTTTTTTATCAGTACCGCGCCGTAGAGGTACCCCTTCCCGTCATGATGCCACCTCTTGAATACCTCCATGTACTCCGGGAGCTTATCCGGCGGGAATATGTCCTCCATGCGCATCTTCAGTAATTCTTCCCTGGAGTATCCCGTAAGGTTTTCGGCGGCCGGGTTGGCCTCTACGAACCTCTTTGTCCCACAGTCCTTTAAGACTATCGCGTCTGCGGCCATCTGCACGAGCATGGAATGCTTCTCGTTCAGTTCCCTGAGGTCGGTTGTGGCGGTATGGAGGGAGGCGGCCATGCGGTCGAACGCCAGGCCCACGTCCTCCATCTCATCGCCGGTGCGGATGCCCACCCTGTGGGAAAGATCCCCGGCGGCTATCGCGTCCACCCCCCTTTCAAGCACCTCAAGTGGCTCTACCAGCCTCCTGTGCACCGTTAAAAGCACCGCTCCGGATGTGAAGACGAAGATAAAGACGCCCCATAAAAACGACCTTTGCCAGTGCCTGGATATGTCGGCGGCGTATCTCTTGAGAGAGACGGTGACTGAAACGACCCCGGCGACGTCATTGCCGCCTCCTATATGGCAGCCACGGCACTCCTCCTTGATAAAAAAGGGCATTGCAAAACTCGCCGAACTGTAGACAGAACCTCTTTTTCCGGCCGAGCCGGACGCCTTGCCCTCGAGGGCGGCCCTCTCCATCTCGTTCCGGGGGAGTTCATCCTCCTCGATGCCGTACTGCATGTCGATAGAACGCCCATGTACGAACCTTACGTCCTCAACCCCCTCCATCCTCCTGAACCGCTCGATAACGGCCTTGCTCTCTTCCCTTGCCCCGCCGCGCCTCATGGATTCGTAGAGCTGATCGAAAACGGTCTCGCACAGCCTGCGGGCGTCGTTTATCCCGATGCTCCATAGGAGTTCCTCGTTCGACCTGTAGTCATAATAGAGGAAGACGGCCATACCCATCAGTAGTATGCCGCCTATGTAGAGGTTGAACCTGCGTGATAGTTTAAGCCTCATTTACGCATCGGTTTGCGGCGGATGGCGGGCGCGAGGCCCGCAAGCATCACCGCGGCGTCAAGTGGTAATATATTCCAAAACCAAATATTGCCGCGTGCTGTCCAGGATGGAAACCGGGGTTGAAAAACGTGATGTGCGCTATGAAGGGGATCGCGGCTTACAGCCGCTCTCGGGGGCTGTGTTTTTGCAGTTGGCGTGCTTTAGCAGGTTGTTGAAAAACCCTCGCGTCCGTTCAGGCTGTTCAAAAAGCTCCCGACCCACGCCACTTGGCGTGGGTGGACCGAAGGCGTCGAGAAGCGAGGAATGAGGCGTATTTTGTCCATACGCCGTAGCAGAGCGACGATGACAACGCAGTAGATGGACTTTTTCAACAGCCTGTTAGGGCTGGTGATCACCCTGCTTTGAATATGCATAGCGAGCGCATTCCCCGCTAGCCAAGCTGCGGGGTCAAGCGAGCGAATAGAAATTGTTTCCTTACATATCGAAGATTCCCCGCGGAAAAGCCGCGGGGAGCTTCAACACACCCTCCGCTTACGGAGGAGATCGATTAATCTTAGCTGTATTTCCAAGGTTTGTCAATCGCCGGGGAACGAATAATCCTTGAAAAACCTTACGAAATAATCAATACCCGACCAGACGGTGAGTATGAAGCTCGGGTAGAGGAGCAGATACCCTATCATGTGAAAATCCACGCCGAAGAAGGGGTAGTGGATTATGAGCGGCACGAGGCAGACTATCTGCGAGACCGTCTTGAATTTTCCGAGGCGGCTCGCCTGTATCACGACCCCCGCGTTTGACGCTATGGCCCTCAGCCCTGTTACCGCCATCTCCCTGCCTATCATGAGGGCTACCATCCAGGCGGGGACCCTCCCTAACGGTATGAGCATGATAAAGGCCGTGGTTATCAAGAGCTTGTCGGCGAGCGGGTCGAGGAACTTGCCGAGCGTAGTGACTATCCCCCTCTTCCTGGCGAGATACCCGTCGAGCCAGTCCGTGGCGCAGACAAGCGAGAATACTATGGCCGCGGCCACGCTCAACCCCTCGCCCTGATAATGGAGCATGACCACGAGCACGGGCGCCATGCATATCCTTATGATGGAGAGCCGGTTAGGTAGATTGAGACTGCTCGCGCCTGAGTTTGTCCGCATAGTTGGATTTCGACAAAAATACCACCGCCGCCGCTTGCCGCCGCTTTCGCTATAGACCAGCGCGGGGGTGTCGTTTGGTTGTCCTGTTGTTTTATTGAAATTGGAATCCGGGCTGTTAAACCTGCCACGCGGCCAGCGCGGACGCTTGAAGATTCCCCGCTACAAGCCGCGGGAATCTTCGACATATATGGAATATCTATTTCTATTCGCTCGCTTGACACCGCGGCAAGCCGCGGGCCTCGCGCTCGCTATGCATGTTCATAACTCAGATTATCACCACCATCGGACCGGCCGGATGGCTCTATTCAGACCTTATCAACGCCGGAATGCGGGCATGGACGCGCAAGATGGCCATTACTCGCCCTTGTAAACACTGTAATAATAAAGGACCTTCTTGACATAGGACTGCGTCTCTGAATACGGGGGGACCTTGTTTCCGTGCCTCTGCACCGCGTTCTCCCCGGCGTTGTAGGCCGCCACCGCAAGAGGGACGTTCCAGTTGAACATCTTCAGGAGCCTGCTGAAGTAGCGTATCCCGCCCTCGACGTTATCCTCAGGGTCGTGGACGTCCTTTACCCCCATGAGCCTGGAGGTCTCCGGCATAAGCTGCATAAGCCCCCTGGCCCCCTTGCTGGAGACCGCCCCGGCGTCGAAATCCGATTCGGCCTTCACTATCGCCTTTACGAGCTTCGGGTCTATGCCGTACCTGGAGGCCGTGTCCCGGATTATCACGTCGTAATCCCTAATCGAGGTCCGGGACAGACTGGCCGGTATCCTCGGCCCCTTCCTCTCGTTCATCATCCACCTGTACTTCGACGACGTAGGGACGTTCGTGATGTGTATCACCCCTTCCTCGTCGACATACCTGTAGAAATCCGCGCAGGCGTAATCATACGCCAGACATACGATTATAACACAAAAAATGTACGGGAGGATCTTTTTGAGGCCGCCTGCGGAAAAAAACGAAACGTCTCCGAAATGTAAGGGACCAATCCTTTTCATATTCGCCAGCCATGCATTTTCATTTTTTTAACGTTCTGAAGGCCCTGAGGTTTCCATCACATGGAGGTTTCACCCTGCAACCAAACTCCTTTATCCATCGCGGCAGGACAGTCCTCAAAGGATCATGCGGCCGGTATGAGAGGCACAGGATGAGCGGATCCCTGTGTAAAGTCTACAACGCCGCAATGAAAAGGGCAAGAATTTTTGTCACAATACGAATTGACAATGAGGCCGACTTGTCATAATCTTTCATTACCCACCTGTTTTATCGTCAAAAAGCCTGTCGGTTTAAACCTTTTTTTATCGGAAAGGAGCGTAAATAAGGTCAGATTTTCTGGTAATAGGCAGCGGCATAGGGGGCTTGAGCTTCGCGCTCAAGGCGGCCAAAGCCGGCACCGTGGCTCTCATCACGAAGAGGAACATCCGTGAGTCCGCCACGTACTACGCCCAGGGGGGCATAGCCTCGGTGTCGAGCAAGGAAGACTCCTTCGACGCCCACATAAAGGACACCCTTGACGCCGGGGCCGGGCTCTGCCACCGCGACATGGTGGAACTCGTAGTGAGGAACGCTCCAGCGAAGATAAACGAGCTGACGCAACTCGGCGTCAAATTCAGCATGAAGGCAGCGGAGGGCGCGGGCCCGGAGCTCGACCTCGGCAAGGAAGGCGGGCACTCGAAGAGGCGGATAGTCCATGCGCAGGACCTGACCGGCAAGGCCGTGGAAGAGGCGCTCGTGGATAACGTCAGGAGCCACAAGAACATAACCGTCTACGAAAACCACATAGCCGTGGACCTGATAACGCACTCCAAGTTCGTCGAGGCGACGGCGCAGGAGACCGTCTGGGGCGCTTACGTGCTCGACAAGAAGACCGGGGAGATACATACGTTCCTCGCCAGGGCCACGATCGCGGCCACAGGCGGGGCCGGCAAGGTC
>JACRLF010000011.1 GCA_016235365.1 Deltaproteobacteria bacterium
CCTTTGCGGTAGGGCCTGTCGCTGGTCATGGCGTCGAATATGTCGGCCACCGCGATGATCCTGGCCGGAAGGGGTATATTAGGGCCCTTGAGCCCCTTTGGGTATCCCGTCCCGTCGAAGTTCTCGTGGTGCGCGCCGATGATCTTAGCCACGGTGTCCATCATCGGGATGCCCTGGAGGATCTTCTCGCCTATCTCCGGGTGCTCCTTTATGCGGTCGAGCTCGTCCTTGTCGAGCGGGCCGTTCTTGTTGAGTATGAAGTCGCTGACGCCTATCTTGCCGAGGTCGTGCAGGATCGAGGCGTATTCGAGGAACTCTATATCTTTTTCGGAAAGGCCGGCGAGCCTGCCCAGCTCCACGCACAGGAAGCGCATGCGGTTGCAATGGCCCCTGGTGTGGCGGTCCTTCGCCTCTATGGTCTCGGCCAGCACGTTCACGAATTGCAGGTTCATCGACTTGAGTATGGAGTAGGCCTTTTTCACCTCGGCGGTCTTTGAATCGAGGTCCCTTGTGCGCTCCTGCACCTTTTTTTCAAGTGAGAGCTGGTATTCCCTGTTCTCTCTTTCAAGAGCCTTGTTCCTCTCCAGGAGGTCCCTGTGCTCGAGGGCCTTTTTTATTATCACCAGGAGGTCTTTTTTCTGAACAGGCTTTACCGCGTAGTCGAAAGCCCCTCTTTTCATCACCTCGACGGCTACACCCACCTCGCTCAATCCGGTGAGCATGACGACCGGCACGGTGTCGTAGTGCGTCTTCACGAACTCGAGCACCTTGAACCCGTCTACGTCCGGCATCTTTATGTCGCTTATGACTATATCGAAGGCATTGTTCTTGAGGTCGTCGAAGACCGAGGCTCCGCCCCTGGATGATATGACGTTGTAGCCCTCTTTATGGAGGTGGGTGTGCAGCACGTTGCGGATCGACTCTTCGTCGTCGATTATCAGTATGTTCTTCTGTGTGGACATAGCCCGTTCGGTCAAGTATAGGTCCGGCATCCACTGCATGAGTAAGTATCCGTTAACGCATCATTGACGCATACGTATTAATCATATTCAAATATTATATATATTCCATATAAATGCAATCCAATAATGGCATACCTGTCTTTATAGACGGGTATGGAGGATATTTTTATATACTCATTTTTAGCGCACGTCAAACTTTGTAACTTGGGGTTTATAAAAACACCCCTCCCCCGGAGGCCTGACCCGCCCCTTAATTCCTTATCGGACGGGATTAACCGCCCTTTAATTTCTTTTTAATATCTTTTTCCAGATTAAGGGTATCAAGGATACTATGACTATTAGTATAACGCCTATGACAAATCCCCTGGAGACCCTCCCCCTGAACGCCTCCAGGATGGAGCTTGAGAAGACGACGTAAGCCACTACCCCGGGGAGCATGAAGATAAAGGTGGAAATTGCGTAATGGAGGAGGGTTATCCTGGTCAGTCCGAAGGCGTAGTTGAGGAAGTTGTACGGGAATATTGGTATGAGCCGCGTGAAGGCCACTATCTTCCAGCCCTTTTTTTCAACCTCGCGGTCGAGCTCCTCGAGCCTGCCCCCCTTTATGAACCCCTCGACCCAGCCCCTGCCCATGTACCTTGCGACGAGAAACGCGAGTATAGCCCCGATGGTAGCGCCGACGGCGACGTATATGCTGCCGCGCACCGGGCCGAAGAGTATCCCTCCGGCAACGGTCAGGGGGAGCCCCGGGAGCATGAATACAGGGGCGATGCTGTAAATGAGGATATAGACCAGGGGCCCGAGTGCGCCGTAGTGTTCTATCCAGAGCCTTATCTTCTCCTGGTCCATATACTCGGAGAGCCCTGAGAAGCGCGCCAGGAAGAACGCGGCAACGATGAAGACGGCGAGTGCGGCGAATTTCAATGCCTTTATTCTCATGGCGCTTTTTTTAATGTTTTATAGGGCAGGGATGCCGGCCCTTGCGCCACGCTTACCCCGGCGCGGGAGACCATCTGCACAACCGCTCTCATCCCCGCCTTATCCTCACAGCGACCCTGTCCCCGGGCGCGGCCCCTAAGACAGCCGACGCGCTCCCTCCGTTGACGGCTATCTCAAGGAAGTTCGAGCTGCTTATGAGGGCCAGCACCTCGCCCTTCCCGACCGAAGAGTAGGTCTTTGATATCGGGGCGATCATGCGGCCCTTTACCTCTACCTCGCACGCGGCGTCGGCCACGTCTTCCTTCCTGATGTCGGTTATGAGGTTGCCGAAGGAGTCCGCGTGGACGATGGAGCCGGTTATGGTATCGCCCTTTTTTTCAGGGACGGGGACTTCGATGGAGAGGGCCCCCGCAATTTCCTCCCCGAACTCTTCCGGGTCCGCCCCGAGGCTTAAGTGCCCGGCGACAGGGGCGAATATATCCCTTCCGTGGAACGTGTTGCTCGTCTCTTTCAGGAAGTACTCCCTGTTCTTGAGCTCTATGACGCGCCGGATGTCCTTCTTATCAGCCGCGAGGCTGAAGATGCCGTTGTCAGGCCCGATGAAGAAGTGCCTTCCGGTCTCTATGAGTATGGGCTTTCTCCTGCCGCCGACCCCTGGGTCCACCACGCCGACGTGTATCGTGCCATCGGGGAAAAAACTATAAGCGTCCCTCAATATGTACGCGCATTCGAGGATATTGCCGGGGGAGATGAGGTGAGTGACGTCCACTATCCTGACATACGGGTTTATGCCGAGGATGACGCCCTTCATGACGCCCTGGTAGGCGTCCTTGAGGCCGAAGTCCGTCGTAAGGGTTATAATGCTCTCCATATCAACTCTTCTATACCACCCGGATAAGGCTTTGTCAAAAGGGTAATTTAGCGGCCTGCCTGTTCGGCCCTCCCCTATGATATAAATCATTTCCGCAAAACCGCCGGAAGTGGTATAATTATTTGAAATGACGGAAAATGCCGGGGGTTTATTATGGCTGAGAAGATAGTGACCATGGATCTGAGGGCAATGCCCGTATTTGAGCGCCATCCGAGGATATTCGACGCATGGGAAGGGCTTGAGCCGGAAGAGACGCTCCGGATAATAAACGACCACGACCCAAAGCCGCTGCGCTATCAGTTCGAAGGCGAGTTCAAGGACCTCTTCGACTGGCAGTACGCGGCCCAGGGGCCGGACGGATGGGTGGTCAATATCAGGAAGCTTGAGATGCCGAGGGCCACGGGAGAGGCGCTTAAGGTAGACATCCTCAAGGCGCTCGACGAGGTGCGCCCGTACCTGAAGGCGGACGGCGGGGACGTGGAGCTTATAGACATAGACGAGGCAGGGAAGGTCGTCAAGGTGCGCCTGACCGGGGCCTGCGGCGGATGCCCGTCGGCCGCCATGACGCTCAAGGCGGGGGTTGAGAAGGCCGTAAAGAAGATGGCCCCCTGGATTAAAAGGGTCGAGCCTGCTTAAGAGAGCGAAGGAGCAAAGCACCCTTGAAGCTGAGATTTGTCGGCGGCGCGTCCACTGTTACCGGCTCCTGCTTCCGCATCGAGGTAAACAGGTTCAAACTCCTGGTCGACTGCGGCATGCACCAGGGCAACGGCTCTGAAGAGATAAACAGGGGCCCCCTGCCCTTCGACCCCGGAGAGATAGACTATATCTTCCTCACCCACGCACATATCGACCATTCCGGCATGCTCCCCAGGGCCTTCAAGGACGGGTTCAGGGGCCGGGTCCTTTCAACCCCTTCCACAAGAGACCTCGTAGAGCCGATGCTCTACGACTCTGCCAATATCCAGCAGAACGACGCCGAGTGGCTCACTAAAAAGAACATCAGGGCGGGGCTTGCCCCAATGGAGCCGCTCTATACGGTCGAGGACGTTGAGAACCTCATGCAGCTCTTCGATACAAGGGCGTATGACACGGTATTCCACCTGGGTCCGGGGGTAAGGTACAGGTTTATCGACGCGGGCCATATCCTCGGCTCCGCCTCGGTCGAGATATGGTTCCAGGATAGCGAGAGGGAGAAGAAGATAATATTCTCAGGCGATATCGGCAAGAAGGACAACCCGATAATAAGGGCCCCGGACGTCCCGGACGAGGCCGACTACGTGGTGATGGAGTCCACATACGGCAACAGGAGCCACAAGCCGCTGAAAGAGAGCATAAACGAGCTTGTCGCGGCGATAAAGACCACCTTCAAGCGCGGCGGGAACGCCTACATACCGTCTTTCGCCGTGGGCAGGACCCAGGACCTCCTGTATATAATAAATAACCTCGTCAGGGAGGGCAGGCTCTACAGGATAGACGTCTACCTCGACAGCCCCCTTGCCGAGGAGGCCACCAGGGTGTACCTCGCGCACCCGGAATGTTACGACGCGGAGGCGCGTGCGCTGTTTTCCAGGAAGCACATAGGCTCGTCCATAAGGCTCCACTTCGTCAAGACCGCGGAGGACTCGATGAGGCTCAACCGCCTCAAGTCCGGCAACATAATAATAGCCGGCAGCGGCATGTGCGAGGGCGGAAGGATCAGGCACCACCTGAAGCACAACCTATGGAGGTCGGAGTGCAGCGTGATATTCGTGGGGTTCCAGGCCCACAGCACCCTCGGCAGGAGGATAGTGGACGGGGCCAGGGTAGTGAACGTGCTCGGCGAGGACGTGCTCGTCAAGGCGGCCATCCATACGATAAACGGGTTTTCGGCGCACGCCGGAAGGGAGGGGCTCCTTGAGTGGCTCTCCGACTTCAAGGACTCACCGCGGGTCTTCATAGTGCACGGGGAGGATGAGGCGGCCGCCTCCTTTGCGGGGCTCGTAAAGGAAGAATTGGGCTTTATTGCGCTGAGGCCCAGGGACGGGGACGTCTTCGACCTGTGAGCCTGTTAGAGTATCTCCACGAGTTCGACCTTGAAGGTCAGGTCTTTGCCGGCCAGTGGATGGTTCGCGTCTATGGTGACGGACGTATCAGACAGTTCAACGACCCGTACAAGCCTGCTGAACCCGTCCTCGTCCTCCATCTCAAGCATCATATCGACCTGGGGCTCCAGGTCCCCGGGCAACGCACCCTTGTCGAGATCTATCACCATGTCGGGATAGAACGGCCCGTAGGCGTCCTCGGCGTTTATCCTTACGGTCTTCGATTCCCCGGTATTCATGCCGACAAGGGCGTCCTCGAACGCCGGGATCAATGCCCCACCCCCGACCACGAACTCTATCGGGGCGCTATCGTCCGACGTGTCGAAGACGGAGCCGTCATCGAGCGTGCCCGTGTAATGCACCTTCACCATGTCGCCCTTTTTTGCTTCCGCCACCGATCTCCTCCTTGTTTAAGACATTGACCGGGGACCTGCGGAGATGCGTCTCCCCCGCCGTGAGCGTTTCGCCCCATCGTTAAATCTACCTTTTGCGGCTCAGGGCTGTCAAGCTATTTATGCCCCGGCGGAGAGCCTTGAGACGGTTTTTTTGATATTCTGACATGATATTGATATAATAAAAAACCAGAGGGGCTATGCTCGATATAATAAGCTGGTTGATACTGAACGAGCAAAAGGCCGCAACGGTCTACAAAAAGGCGGCCTCGATAATGTCGGGCGACGTGGAGTTCGCCGGGTTCCTGACGGAGCTTGCAAGCGACGAAGATGAGCACTGGGATGCGATCACAAAGGCGTCCGTTGTCGCGGAGGGCAAAAAGAGGCTCCCGGACCTCGTGCGCATCGATAAAGATACCGAAGAGAAGATAGGCGGCTATTTCCTCCTCTGCGAGAAGAGGATAGAGACGAGAAGGCTCACCAGGGCCGATATACTGGACTTCATAGTGGCCACTGAATTTTCAGAATGGAACGACCTCTTCGTATACGTCTTCAACAGCCTTAAGCGCGACTGCAGGGAGTTCATCCCCCTGGCCGCCAAGGTCCAGCAGCACAAGAGGCAGATAGAGAGGTTCCTTGCGTCAAGGCCGGAATACGGCGTGTACCTCAAGAGGATTAAAAGCCTCGCTACGGTATGGCAGGAGAAGCTCTTAGTCGTGGACGACGAGGAGGCCATCATCGACGTCCTTGCCGCCATCCTTGAAGGCGAGGGCATGATAGAGAGGGCTGGCAACGGGGAAGAGGCCCTTGAAAAGCTCGGCAGAGGGTACTACGCCGCGATAGTCACGGACATAAACATGCCGCGGATGAGCGGGGTGGAGTTCTATTACAAGGCCGCGGCCATGTTCCCCGGCATAAACAGCCGCTTCCTATTCTTTACCGGCGATTGCGGCGGCGAGACGGCCGCGTTCATCTCTGAGCACAGGCTCAGGTGCCTCCAAAAACCGACCAGTATAAACGCGATAAGGGACTCCGTCATAGAGATACTGAGGAGATAGATCCGCTTAACCCCCACGCCACCCGCTACATCGCCAAGTTTCCCGTTGACGGTAATACGGCTCATCTGTTAAACTTTAGGGTGCCTCTAAAAATTGCTCTTTTTCCCGATCTCTTTGTTAGGGCGAAAATAAAAATGCTCACATATTAGCATATATGCTCCGCTTTTTATTTTCACCCCGCCTCGACCTCGGAAAAAATATCTAATTTTTAGAGGAACCCTTTAATATCGCGGGAATATGGAAATGTTACAGCAATATTTGCAGAAAATACTCCTTTACGGCCCGCCCATACTCATGGCGCTCACGGTCCATGAGTGCGCGCACGCATGGGCGGCCTACAGGTTCGGGGACCCCACGGCAAAGATGCTCGGCAGGGTCACCCTCAACCCCCTCCGTCACCTCGACCCGTTGGGGACGCTCGTATTCTTCCTCAGCGGGATGTTCGGCTGGGCGAAGCCGGTCCCGATAAACCCGAGGAACTTCAGGGACGTATCAAGGGCGATAATGTGGGTAAGCCTTGCCGGGCCCCTTTCAAACCTTTTTCTGGCCGGCGTCTTTACCCTTCTCTACAAGGTCTTCCTCTTATTCGCGCCCGGACTTCTCATGTCTGCGCCGGGGGTATTCAAGCCGCTCTTCATAATGGTCGAGCTGAGCATCGTCCTGAACGTTTCGCTCGCGGTATTCAACCTTATCCCCATACCGCCCCTTGACGGCAGCAAGGTGCTCTCCAACATCCTGCCGGCGAGGAACGCCTTTGCTCTCGCGCGGATAGAGCCCTACGGCTTCATAATACTGGTCCTTCTGATAACCACCGGGGTGGTGGACAGGGTCGTCTCTCCCCTTGTATACCTCATGGTGGGGCTCTTGACCGGGGGTATCTACTGATGCCGCCGGGCAGGGTCTTAAGCGGAATGAGGCCTACGGGCAGGCTCCACCTGGGCCATCTCCAGGGGGTGCTCTCCAACTGGCTGAAGCTCCAGGACGAGTACGAATGCTTCTTCTTCGTGGCCGACTGGCACGCGCTCACCACGGACTACGCCGCGCCCTTCCAGATAAGCGGGAACATCACCCAGATGGTGCTCGACTGGCTCTCCGTCGGCATAGACCCCCGGAAGTCCACGGTCTTCAGGCAGTCCGAGGTGAAGGAGCACGCGGAGCTCTTCGTCCTCCTCTCGATGATAACCCCGATACCGTGGCTTGAGAGGAACCCGACATACAAGGAGCTGCTCCAGGAGATAAAGGACAAGGACATACACACGTACGGGTTCCTCGGCTACCCGGTCCTCCAGACCGCGGACATAATAATATACAAGGCCGAAAAGGTCCCGGTCGGGATAGACCAGGCCCCCCACCTCGAGCTCTCCAGGGAGATAGCACGGAGGTTCAACCACCTCTACGGGGAGGTCTTCCCGGAGCCGCAGACGCTTATGACCGCCGTGCCGAAGGTGCTGGGCATTGACGGCAGGAAGATGAGCAAGAGCTACAATAACGCCGTGCTGCTCTCGGACGCGCCCGATGTCGTGGAAAAAAAGCTCCTCGGCATGATGACCGACACCGCGCGCAAGCGCAGGAGCGACGCCGGTAACCCGGACGTATGCCCGTTCTTCGTCACGTTCCACGTCCTCTACTCGGATGAAGGGACGATAGAGCAAGTGCGGGAGGGCTGCGCAAAGGCCTCCATAGGGTGCACCGACTGCAAGCGCATGGTGATACCGCGGGTGCTCGCCTCCCTCGAGCCGATACGGAAGAGGCGGGCCGAGCTGGAGAAAGACCCCTCGGTCGTCGAGTCCATACTCAAGGACGGCAGGCGGAGGGCGTCAGGCGTAGCCGTTGGGACGATGATTGAGGTCAGGAAGGCGATGGGGCTATCAGGCTGTTGAAAAAGTCCATCTACCGCGTTGTCCGACCCGCACTGCTCGTGCGGGTGCCCCGGCTCGTCACTGCGGCGTACAAAAAAAGTACGCCTCGCTCCTCGACGCCTCGGTCCACCCACGCCAAGTGGCGTGGGTCGGGAGCTTTTTGAACATGCATAGCGAGCGCCCAGCCCGCGGCTTGTTGCGGGGTTAAGCGAGCGAATCGGATATAGATACTTCCTTACATGTCGAAGATTCCCCGCGGCAAGCCGCGGGGAGCTTCAACAGCCTGAAGTGACGCGAGGGTTTTTCAACAACCTGCTTGAGTAAAGAACCGGCTTGCCCGCGGGCAAGCCGGTTCTTGCCGCGCGCGTCGCGGTCATGGCCTGAGGTTGACGGGAGAATATGCTCTACAACATAAAGCTCGACATATTCGAGGGGCCGTTAGACCTCCTCCTCCACCTCATAAAGAAGAACGAGGTGGACATATACGACATCCCCATCTCGGCCATAACGGAGCAGTACCTCGGGTACATAGAGATGATGAAGGAGATGAACCTCGAGTTTGCCGGGGAGTTCCTGGTGATGGCCGCCACCCTGGTGCATATAAAGAGCAAGATGCTCCTGCCCGTTGACGAGGAGGCCGTCCCTGAAGAGGAAGAGGGCGGGGACCCGAGGGAGGAGCTCATGAGGAGGCTCCTTGAGTACCAGAGGTACAAGGAGGCCGCCAGGGACTTAAACGACAGGCTCGTCCTCGGAAGGGACGTCTTCCCGAGGGGTGAGCAGGAGCCGGTGGAGGGGCTCGAGGAGGGCGCCGGGTTCATGGACGTCTCGGTCTTCGACCTCATGGAGGCCTTGAAAGAGGTGCTATCGAGGGCCCCGAAAGAGAGGAAGATAGACTTAACGGCCGAGCGCTTCAAGATAGCCGACAAGATAAACCATATCATGGATATCCTAAACGCATCGGGAAGCGCCGCGTTCCTCTCACTTTTTCCTCCCGGCGCCACGCGCGCGGAGGTGGTGGTGACCTTCCTCGCGGTGCTCGAGCTCGCGAGGCTTTCAATGATACGCGCGCACCAGACGGACGACGGAGTAATAAGGGTCTACATACCGAAGGACGAGGGGGCCGCCCGACCGGCGGCAACGGGGCCGGACGCCCAAGGAGTAAATTGACCTCCCAGGTCTAAAGACCCAGGGGGTTTCAGAACGTTTAAAAAATGAGGCCCCCTTGAGCCCAAGCCGCGGGGGAATTTGCAGGTACGGAGCCTATGGTGGACAGAGAGAGCCTGAAACCGGTAATAGAGTCCTTGATCTTCGCCTCGAGCGCGGCCGTCTCGCTCGATAAGCTCGCAAGCGTCATGGAGGGCGTCGAGAAGAGCGATATAAGGTCAGCCCTTGAGGAGCTTGTCGAGGACTACAGGAGAAGGAACGGCGGCTTTTTCATAGAGGAGGTGGGCGGCGGGTACAGGTTCAGGACGTCCCCGGAGGCCGCGCCGTGGCTCCGTAGGCTCTTCAAGATAGGGATGCAGAAGATAAGCAAGGCCGCCATGGAGAGCCTCGCGGTGGTGGCGTACAAGCAGCCCGTGACAAGGGCGGAGCTCGAGGCCATAAGGGGGGTCGACTGCGGCGGGGTGCTCGCCACATTGATGGACAAGAGGTTCATCAAGATAGTCGGAAGGAAAGAGGTCCCGGGCAGGCCCGTGGTCTACGGCACCACAAAGGAGTTCCTCGAGACCTTCGACCTCAAGGACCTCTCATGCCTGCCGAGCCTGAAGGATATACAAAAATTGGAGGAAGAAGATGGGTTCAGTACGCCGTCCGGAGAAGGGAACGAGGGGCAAGGTGCAACGGAAGAAAGAGGTGGAGACGCCGGAGAGGTCTCCTGCGGGCCGGAAGCCGAAGGCAAAGTCAACGGCGAAGCCGAAGGCGCCTTTGAAGGGGAGGGGGGCGGGTTTGCCCCCTCGGAAGACAGAGCGCCCTTTGAACCGGCCGGTGAAGCCGGGGCCCACAGAGAGCCGTCCGGCGAGGCTCCAGAAGATAATAGCCTCGGCAGGGATAACGTCGAGGAGGAAGGCTGAGGAGCTGATACTTGAGGGCAGGGTCAGGGTGAACGGCCAGGTGGTCATTGAGCTCGGGGCCAAGGCCGACCCGGCAAAGGACAGGATAGAGGTCGACGGCAAGAACATATCCTTCAAAGGCCCGCTCGTCTACATGCTCCTTAATCGTCTACATGCTCCTTAACAAGCCGAAGGGGTACATAAGCGCGGTGGCGGACCCGCTAAAGAGGCCCGTGGTGACAGACCTCCTCAAGGTCCGCGAGAGGGTCTTCCCGGTCGGGCGGCTCGACTACGACGCCGAAGGCGCGCTCATCCTTACAAACGACGGGGAGCTCTCCAACAGGCTTATCCATCCGAAGTTCAAAGTCCCTAAAAAATACCTTGTCAAGGTCAGAGACGTCCCGACGGATGAGGACCTCCAGAAGCTCAGGAAGGGCGTCTACCTCGACGACGGCAGGACACTGCCTGCGGACGCGAAGTTCGTAAGGAAGACGCAGGAGAACTCCTGGATAGAGCTTACCGTTACGGAGGGGAGGAACAGGCTCGTAAAAAGGATGTGCATGGCGATAGGCCATCCGGTCTCCAAGCTCAAGAGGATGGAGTTCGCCGGCATCAAGCTCGGCGCACTCGAGGCCGGGCAGTGGAGGTTCCTTACCCCCAAAGAGGTGGAGAGGCTCAAGGGCCTTTAGCAGGCTGCTTAAAAAGTCCATCTGCTTCGTTGTCATCGTCGCTCGTCACTGCGGCGTACAGAAAAAGTACGCCTCGTGCCTCGCTCCTCGACGCCTCCGGGGCACCCACGCCAAGTGGTGTGGGTCGGGAGCTTCTTGAACAGCCTGCTGTATGTACCGGATACCGTTGCCCTTAATGATCTCATGGAAGGCTCGCCCGGATTGGAAAAGACCTTAAAGGACTACTACAAGAGACTCTATTCATGCTTCGGCCCCCAGGGGTGGTGGCCCGGGCAGACTCGTTTCGAGGTCATAATCGGGGCGATACTCACTCAGAACACCGCCTGGAGCAACGTTGAGAAGGCTATCAGGAACCTCAGGAGGGAGGGGCTCCTTACCCAGGATAAGATGAGGGGGCTTGATCACGCCGGGCTCGCGGCCCTCTTGAGGCCCGCCGGGTACTTCAACGTAAAGGCGAAGAGGGTCTTTAGTTTCCTCGACCACCTCTTCGGGAACTACGGCGGGAGGCTCGGAGTCTTCCTGAAAAAAGACCGGGCAAGCCTGCGAAAAGAGCTCCTCGGCATAAACGGCATAGGCCCGGAGACGGCGGATTCCATCCTCCTCTACGCCGCCAATTACCCGGAGTTCGTGGTCGACGCCTACACAAGGCGGATATTCTCCCGCCACGGGCTATCGAGGGAGGACGCCGGGTACGACGAGCTCAAATCGATATTCATGGACAATCTGCCGGGGGACCCGGCCCTCTTCAACGAATACCACGCGCTGATAGTAAGGACGGGCAAGGAGTACTGCAGGAACAGGTCCCCTAAGTGCTCCGAGTGTCCGCTTCGCGTGTATCTGCCCTGATGCGCTTTGCCTCGGTTTTTTTACGGCCTTGACAGGACATTATGCCCGGAAATATAAGGATATTAGACCCGGCACTATCTTCAAAGATAGCCGCCGGCGAGGTAATTGAAAGGCCCGCCTCCGTCTTGAAGGAGCTTCTTGAGAACGCGATAGACGCGGGCGCGACGTCCGTCTCCGTTTATCTGGCCGAGGGCGGCAAGAGGCTTATACGGGTCGTTGACGACGGCGAGGGGATATCGAGGGAGGACGCCCCGCTCGCGTTCGCGCGCCACGCCACCTCCAAGATATCGGCCCGCCGGGGGTGACGGAAGAGGGATGCCCGGAGGGGACGAGCATAGAGGTTGCGGATATCTTCTACAACCTCCCGGCCCGGCTCAAGTTCCAGAGGTCAAACGCCGCCGAGTTCGGCCGCGCGCTCGATATCTTCAGGAGGATAGCCCTGATAAACCCGGACAGGCGGTTCAGGCTCACCCACGGCTCTGCAAAGGTGATAGACGCGCCGCCCGGGGACCTGAGGGCCCGCATAGGCGATATATTCGGCCCCGAGGCGATAGAGGGCCTCTTAGAGGTGGACACGCCGCAGGTCAGGGGCTTTATAGGCAGGGAACAGACCTCCTCGACGTCGAAGTCGCTCTATATATACGTGAACGGCAGGAGTATCGGCGACAGGTCGATAAACCGCGCCGTAATCGACGCGTTCGGGACGGCGATAGAGCGATCGAGGTACCCCTTCGCCGTGCTCGACCTCAAGGTCTCCCCCGATGACGTGGACGTGAACATACACCCAACAAAGAGCGAGGTGAGGTTCAGAAACCAGAAGCTCGTCTACGACGTCGTGAAGGCCGCCGTGAAGGGCGCGCTGGCAAGGGGCCTTGCGCCCGGAGCGGATAGATTATACGCGCCCCCGGCGCAAAGCCCCGTGCAGGCGTCCGCGGCCATGGAGGGGGCGCTTAAGTGGCGGCCCTCTTATGAAGCCGCGCAGGCGCCCATGGACTTCAAGGCCTTCGATGCCGCGGGGGCGAAGAACCCCGAGTTCCTCGACCTCGAGGTGATAGGGCAGATATGGGGCGAGTTCCTCATCGCCCAATCCGACGCAGGCAGGGGCGAGTTCTACATAATAGACGCGCACGGGGCCGCCGAGAGGTGCGCCTTCGAGAGGCTGAAGAAAGAGTATTACTCCGGAAGCGCGAGAAGGCAGATGCTCCTTTTGCCGGAGCGCGTGGAGACCACCCCTGAGGAGCGTGACGCCGTGGAGGGCGCAGCGGAATACCTGGAGAGGCTCGGCTTTGAGGTCATGGCCTTCGGGCCTTCCGGCGCCTCCGGCGGAGAGACCTTTCTCATCAAGGCCGTCCCCGTGATACTATCTTCGAGGAGCGCGGCCTCCCTCGTAAAAGACCTCGCAAGCGAGCTATCCGGAGTCGGCGGGAGCATTAGGGCGCAGGTGAGGATAGAGAATTGCCTCATGAGGGTCGCGTGCCACAGTGTGGTAAGGGGGTGCAGGATACTTACAAAAGAGGAGGGCAAGGCGCTTTTAAGGGAGCTTTCGGCGGTGGACTTCGCAGGGTACTGCCCGCACGGCAGGCCGGTAGTGAAAAAATTCAACAGGGGCGAAATAGAGGCGATGTTCAAGAGGTGACGGGTGATATCGAGGAGGGCTTTTTTAAAGGGGAGTCTGCTCTTAGGCGGCGCGCTTGCGGCGGAAGGTTTCATCTTTGAGCCTAAAAGGTTCCGGGTCGAGGAGGTAGGGATCGAGGTCCGCGGGCTTGCGCCTGAATTCGACCGGTTCACCATCTGCCAGATAACGGACATACACCACAGCCCCTTCGTGGGGCTCGATTACGTAAGTCAGGTCGTAGAGACGGCCAACGGATTGAACGCGGACCTGATAGCGCTGACGGGCGACTACATAGACGACAGCAGGGAGTACATGGCCCCGGTCATAAAATGCCTTACAGGGCTCAAGGCCAGGCGCGCTGTGGTCTCGGTCCTCGGCAACCACGACCACTTCATCGGCAGGGGATATGCCGCGGACGTCATAAGGTCCCACGGAGTGCCACTGCTTGAGAACTCGAATATGGTCATCGAAGGGGGGAAAGGGGCCTTATGCATAGCCGGGGTAAAGGACTACTGGGAAGATGTGCCTGATTGCAGGGCCGCGCTGCGGGGCGTTGACAGGGAGGTCCCGCGGATACTCCTTTGCCACCACCCGGATTACTGCGAGTACCTGCCTCGGGATGAGAGGGTAGACCTTGTCCTGTCCGGCCACACGCACGGGGGACAGGTAAGGCTCCCCTTCTCGATTGCGCCGTTGCTGCCGTCGGACTTCGGCCAGAAGTACTCCGGGGGGCTTGTCAGGAACGGCCCCACGCAGGTCTACGTCTCCAGGGGCATCGGGGTCGTCGGCATACCCGTAAGGTTGAACTGCCCGCCCGAGCTGACGGTCGTGCGCCTCACGGCGGCAAACGGGCCCTCCGGGCGGACGGCCGGGCAAGTAGCACGTTAGCGAACCGCACATATGGACAGGACAAAACTCATAATAATACTGGGGCCTACGGCCACCGGAAAGAGCAGGCTCGCCGTGGAGCTTGCCTCGGCCTTCAACGGCGAGATAATAGGCGCGGACTCGATGCAGGTCTACAGGCGGATGGACATAGGGACGGCCAAGCCCACGAAGGATGAGAGGCAAATGGCCCCCCACCACATGATAGACGTCGTCGAGCCGGACGGAGAGTACTGCGCGGCCAGCTACGCGAGAGACGCGGCCCTGAAGATAATGGAGATAAGCTCAAGGGGGAAGACCCCTTTCGTGGTAGGCGGCACGGGGCTCTATATAAGGGCCCTTGTCCACGGGATTTGCGAGGCCCCGGCCTCCGACATGGATTTAAGGAAGAGGCTTGTCCTCGAGGCCAGGACATCCGGCAGGGCCGCCCTCCACGGGCGGCTTGGGCGCGTAGACCCGGAGGCGGCCCGCGCCATACACCCCAACAACCTGGCGAGAGTTGTAAGGGCGCTCGAGGTCTACGAGCTTACCGGACGGCCCATATCGCGGCACTGGGGCGCGCACGGCTTCTCTTCAACGCCGTACCTGACGTTGAAGATAGGGTTGATGAAGGACAGGCAGGAGCTCTACAGGGACATAGAGGCGAGGGTGGACGGGATGGTCCGGGACGGCCTTGTGGAGGAGACGAGGGCGCTTTTGGACTCCGGGTGCGCCGCGGGCTCCAAGCCCATGCTCGCCCTCGGTTATAAGGAGATAGCCGGGTATCTGGGCGGGAGGTATACCCTTGAGGAGGCCGCAGGGCTCCTCAAGATGAACACGCGCCGGTACGCCAAGAGGCAGATAACATGGTTCAAGAAAGAGCCCGATATAAGATGGTTTCATCCGGGGCAAAAAAACGGTATAATCGACTGCGTTAGGGGGTTCATCGATTGAACATGCATAGTGAGTGCCAAGCCCGCAGCTTGCTGCGGGGTCAAGCGAGCGAATCGGATATGGATACTTCCGTACATGTCGAAGATTCCCCGCGGCTTGGGCCGCGGGGAATCTTCAAGAGACCGCTTGCCGTATTATTGTACATATTCATGGCGCTCCTATGGCGCTCCGTTGCCGTGGCCGATGATGCCTCGGTAGTCAGGTCAGAAGGGGTCGTCTCAGGCGCGGATGCGGGGGCCGGAGGCGATGTGAGGGAGATGGCCCTCCAGTCCGCCATAAAAAACGCCGTAGGCTCGGCGCTCGATCTGCTCATGAAGAGGGAGTCGATCCCTGAAGACCCCGCCATAACGCAGAGCGTCTATGAGAACCCCATGAATTACGTGCTCAACTACAGGGTCGTCTCCGAGGGCTGGAGCGCTCCTGCCGAGCAGGCGGCGGTCCCTGAAGGCCGGCAGGCACAGGGGGCGCAGAAAGATCAACCGGTTCAGAAGGCGTTGCAACCACAGAACAATCAGCAGGCACAGCAGGGCCAACCGGCGCAGAAAGACCAGACAACGGAGACTTCTTCCAGCGCCCCCCCAGTAAATACCGGAGAGTACCGCGCGGAGGTGGAGGTGAGCGTGGACGCCGTCCGCTTAAGGGCCCTTGTCAGCGCGGCGATATCCGGCGGCGGCACGGCCGAGGTGGCGGTAAATATAGTCGATATAACCGATTACGGGGCCTATAGATCCATCCTCGACTCCCTCGGCAGGATAGCGTTGATAAAGGAAATTTCCTACGGCTCGTTTTCAAGGGGCAGAATAACCCTTTCCGTTAAAACAGCCGCATCATCCGGCACACTTTTAGAAAGGATAGTCAAAGAGGTCGGGGACAGGTACTCCGTAGAGCCAGGCGGCTCGCGGACCATAATCATAAGGCCGCTGCGGACCGCACCCGGACAGACAGGAAAATTGACATGAGAAAGATCGGAAGACTTCTGGCCTTTGTCGTTCTATCAGCCGTGCTGGCGGGCTGCGCCTCCGGGGTCGTCTACACGCTCGACCTCGGCTACGGCAAGGCAAGCCCCGCAAGGATAGCCTTGCTCCCGGTCATTATCGAGGGCCCGGTGGACGCCGGGGACAAGGATATCGGAGAGCTCTTCAGGACCATGTCCTACGAGCGGCTCAGGCAGATGAACTACAGCCCCGTGCCTCTTGATGAGATAGACCGGCGGCTGGGCGGGGAGGGGGACGGGAAGGCCCCGCAGGATATCGCGAGGCTGCTCGGCGCGGACGCGGTGCTCTACATAAGGGTCGCCGGGTGGAATAAAGGCAGGTTGCCGGCCTACGCCTCATTGAAGGTCGAGGGCTCCTATGAGCTGTACTCATCCGACGGCCGCAGGCTCTGGAGCGCGAGCCACTCGACAAAGGAGTCCGACCTCGGCCTTGACGGCAAGGCGATGGAGGTCGGGGTCTTGAAGGCCTATGAGCCGAGGATACAGAGGTTCGTAGACGACGTATTCTCGACCCTGCCGCACAGGGAAGCCCGGCAGCGTGAGAAAGAGACGTTTTACCAGTGGCTGCCGTAGATATCCGGGTGTCTCTGAAAATCAGATATTTTTTCCGAGGTCGAGGCGGGGTGAGTGAAACCTCTTAGGACTCAAGACCCGGGGGTTTCAGAACGCTAAAATAAAAAAGCGGAGCATATATGAGAATATGTGTCCATTTTTATTTTCGCCCTAACAAAGAGTTCGGGGAAAAGAGCAATTTTTAGAGGCACCCATCCGTTATGCCGATAAACATACCGAATGCGCTTACCATATTCAGGATAGTCCTCGTCCCCGTATTCCTCTACCTTTTAATTGAAGACCGCGTCGGCCACGCCCTCGCCGCGTTCGTGG
Source organism: Deltaproteobacteria bacterium (assembly GCA_016235365.1). GTDB lineage: Bacteria > Desulfobacterota > GWC2-55-46 > GWC2-55-46 > GWC2-55-46 > JACRLF01. The sequence continues at coordinate 17,061 of JACRLF010000011.1, forward strand.
CGGCGGGCGTAACCGACGCGGTAGACGGCTTCATAGCCAGGACCTTCAACCGGAAGACCGAGTTCGGCGCCAACCTCGACCCGTTCGCCGACAAGCTCCTGCTCGTCAGCGCATACGTGGCGCTTACGGCCAAGGGCCTGATCCCCTTATGGCTCTGCGCGCCGGTGATATTGAGGGACGTCGTCATAGTCTCCGGCGTGTTCATCCTCAGGGGGACGGGGAGGAAGGTCGTCATAAGCCCGACCATATCCGGCAAGCTCACGACGTTCCTCCAGATATCCACCGTCATCTACGCCATGGCGTTTGCGGGCGGGAGGGGAGGCTTTTTTACGGCGCTTTCAATCGCCACGGCGGCCATCACCGTGTATACGGGCTTTGATTACGCGCTCCGGGAGATAAGGATACAGCGGGGGGATGAGAAGGGCTATTGAGGGTGGAGGGCCATAGGATGCGCTGAGGAACGAAGCGCATCGTTCGAGTTCAGGGGTCAAGCGAGCGAATAGGAATAGATGCTTCCTTATATGTCGAAGATTAAGCGCGGCTTAGGCATAGGGGAGCTTCAACGACGGGCTTCGCTTCGCTCAACCCATCTACGGCGCTTGATTTTTATCAGAGAATTATCTAATATGCAATATAATGCCGGCTCGGTTAAATAAATCTTTTAATGAAAATTCGAGATATAATAAAATTAATCGAGAAAGATGGCTGGTACCTGGTCGCAACAAAAGGAAGCCACAGACAATATAAGCATCCTCAAAAGGCTGGAAGGGTCACTATCGCTGGCCATCCGAACGATGATCTGGCGCCGGGAACACTTAACAGCATCCTTAAACAGGCAAAGCTAAAGGAGGAGAAATAAATGTATCGCTTTCTTGTTGTAATAGAAAAGGCTGACAATAATTACTCAGCATATTCCCCTGATCTACTTGGGTGCGTGGCGACCGGCACAACCCGTGAAGAGGTAGAGAAGAATATGCATGAGGCTATTGAAATGCATATAAAGGGCCTTCAAGAGGATAATCTCCCCATACCACCTTCCAGTTCTTTTGCTGAATATATAGCTGTTAATGGATAGTTTTTTTGGATAATTCCTGCTCATCTGCTACATTGTTTCAGAAAAAAGTCTAACAGGCGTGAGGGCCATAGGATGCGCTGAGGAACGAAGCGCATCGTTCGAGTCATTCTGAACCCTAAATTTCGTATTGCATCCACGAATCATTCGGGTTCGATCTGCAAGATTGAACCCGCGAGGGATCAACAAATCTGAACATGCATAGCGAGCGCATTCCCCGTAGCTTGCTACGGGGTCAAGCGAGCGAATAGAAATAGATACTTCCTTATATGTCGAAGATTCCTCGCAGCTTGCTGCGGGGAGCTTCAACACTATCCTGTATTGATCGTTTATTTTTCTAAGATTGCGTCTATTCCCACACGGAGACTGCGTGATTCCGAGAGCCTGGAGAGGTCCGCTGTCTTGGAGTATAAGTTCAGCACGCACGTCAGGAGCGCGAGCCGGTTTCGCCTGAGCCGCTCGTCCTCGGCCATCACCATCACCTTGTCGAAGAACACGTCTATCCTGTCCTTTATGGATGCGAGGGTCTCGAAGACCTTTTCGTATTCGCCGGACTTCCAGTAGCCCTCCATTACAGGGGCGACCTCATGCCACGCCCCGTGCAGGGCGTTTTCCTCCGGCTCAACGAAGAGGGACGGCTCCGGCTCCGCTCCGCCGGAGTCCACCCCCTTGAGGATGTTAGAGACGCGCTTGAACGCCGTAACGAGGCTCGGGCAGGCCGGGTGATTCTTGAAGGACTCGAGGGCCTTCATCCTCTTTACCGCGTCGACCATGTCGAACCACGTTGAGAGGAGCTGGTTGTTAAGCCTCTCCTTGAAGAACTCAAGGACGTTGTCCTTGACCTCGGAAGGGGCTACGGTAAGCTTCGCCTTCAAGAGAGATATCGCCCTATCGACGAGCGCATCGAGGCGCAGGCTAAAGCCCTTATCCAAAATTATGGCGATTATGCCGAGGGCCTGGCGCCGGAGCGCGTATGGGTCCTGCGCGCCCGTGGGTATGAGCCCCACGCCGAAGCACCCGGTTATGGTGTCGAGCTTGTCCGCTATGCTTACTATGGCCCCTGGGACGGACGCAGGGAGCGCGCCGCCCGAAGATACGGGCAGATAGTGCTCATAGACGGCTACTGCCACCTCCGGGACTTCGTTGCTCCTCTTTGCGTAGATAGCGCCCATGGTCCCCTGGAGCTTGGGGAACTCTCCGACCATGCCGCTGGTGAGGTCCGCCTTGCAGAGCATCGCGGCCCTGCCCACGACGAATTTTGAGTACAGGCCCGGGTCTACGGCGCTGGAGTCGTAGCAGGCCGGGTTGAAGCTATCGGTAAGAAAGCCGGACGGCCTTTCGTCAGGCTCCATCCCTTTTGAGAAGCCGGCCTCCGACGAGATGAAAAGGGCAAGCTCCGTGAAGCGTTCGACTTTTTCATACGAGGTGCCGAGCTTTGCCTGGAATACGACCCCTTTGAGGGCCTCTACCCTCTCTACCAGGCGGGTCTTGACGTCCTTCTCGAAGTAGAACTTGGCGTCGTTAAGCCGCGCCCTCAACACCCGCTCGTTGCCCTTCCTTACGACGTCCATATCCGAGGCCCTGGTGTTGGCCACCGTCATGAAGTACGGCAGGAGCGCCCCGTTGGTGTCTTCCACCGAGAAGTACCTCTGGTGCTCCCTCATCACGTTTATCACCACGTCGCAAGGGAGGGCCAGGAATTCCCCGTCAAACGAACCCCGCAGTACCACCGGGTATTCGCATAGATAGCCGACCTCTTCAAGGAGCGCCGCGTCGGGGATAATCTCGCCTCCGGCCTCGGCCCCGGCCTTCTCAAGCCCCTCCGTTATGATTTTCTTTCTCTCCTCAGGGTCGGCTATCACGCAGGCCGCCCTCAATTGGGAGAGATAGGTGGAAGCGCCTTCGACCTTTATCGGCGCGGGCCTCTTGTCAGCGCCCTGGGCGGTCAGGAATCTGTGGCCGTACGTAAGCGCGGAGCTTTTGATATGGCCCCAGGTAAACTCGACCGTCTCGCCGTCAAAGAGGGCGAGTATCCAGTGCACGGGCCTGGCAAAAGATACGCCGTGCGCCCCCCACCTCATCGACTTCGGGAAAAAGTCGCGGGAGAGCGCGTTATTGAGTATGCCGGGTAGTATCTTCGAGGTATGCTCCCCCTTTATCTCCTTGACCGCGTAGACGTACTCGCCCTTTTCGGTCTTTATTGACTTGAGGTCTTTCGGGTCCACGGACTGCGCCCTTGCGAAACCGAGGAGCGCGCCGGTCGGCTTGCCGGCGTCGTCATACGCCGCCTTTATCTGCGGGCCCCGTGTCTCCACCACCGCGTCCTTCTGGGAGTCCTCAAGCCCCTTTACTATCAGGGCGAGCCTCCTCGGTGTGCCGAGCGCGGTTATCCCGTCAAAGCCCAGGCGGCTCGTCTCAAGCTCTTTCCTCAAAAAGCCCTCAAGGTAAGTTTTGAGATAAGCCAGGCGGGCGGGGAAGATGCGCCGTCACTGCCGTCTTGATTGCCGGGGGATGGAGATGTGGCTGCCCTGCACGGCGGCGAGGATGGAGGAGTAGGAAATGGGCAGGCTCAGCTTGAGCCCGGCCTCGGACTCCAATTCATTGACCGCTGTCGCCCAGACCACCCTTGCGGCCGTCTTGACCCTCAGGCAGCGTACCTCTACCTTTACGCCGCTCGGGCTGGGCAACGGGGCCCCGATGTGCCTTATCCTTATCCCGTTCACCGATATGTCCGCGGTCGTGGTGCACGGTTTCGGATTGTAGGTGCCATGCCCCGTCACGCGGCAGTCCACCTCCCAGACGAAACGTTTCTCCACCCTCCGGTCTTTATCATGTATGACGGGGTTGCGGGGCCCGACGGCGGCGGGTTTGCCTTCCGGGAACGACTCGACAGCGGTCAGAAGCTCCGTTATCGAGAAGGGCTTCAGGACGCATCTGTTAAGGATGCCTGGGCTCAGGCGTTCTATCTCTCTATTGAGGCCCTCTGTCATGAAGAGGAACCTGTCCTTCATTCGCTGGCAAAGCTTCAAGGCCCTCGTGTAAAGGGCTATGCCGTCAAGCCCGGGGGTGTTGACGTCAATTATCACAAGGCCATAGGGGCCTTCGGTGATCCTTCGCAGGGCCTCTATTCCGTTTGAGGCGGTCTCCACCTGATATCCGGCGGACGTGAGGGCCCCGGAACAGAGCCTCCTTAACCGCTCGTCGCAATCGACGAAGAGTATCTTTTTATCATGCTCGGTCATAATGTGCGGGCTGAAGAGGCTTTTTCAGTAATACAGTAGCGGAGGTCTGCTTATAGGGTGCTTCTAAAAATTGTTCTTTTCCCCGATTTCTTTGTTAGGGCGAAAATAAAAATGGACACATATTAGCATATATGCTCCGCTTTTTTTCAGCGTTCTGAAACCCCGTGGGGCTTTAAGCCCGTGGTGGGTTCATGCACCCCGCCTCGACCTCGGAAAAAATATCTAATTTTTAGAGGCACCCTATTATGCGTGGAAGTAAAGCCGCCGTTACAGTCGGGCGGCTACGGGTGATACCCGGGTCAGATACGACGGCAACAGCGAACCGCGGACGAGAGGTTTGTTTATTTTTTAACGTTCTGAAATCCCGTGGGTTTTTAAGCCCGGGGGGTAATGAAGATCGATGGGTATTGACAGAGGCTTTTAGTGTTTCCTTCGGGGTCTAATTAAGCGCAGTTTGTTGCGCAAACCATGATCAACGACAGTCCCTTCGGATACCCCGGAGCCTGGTCCAAGTTAATTCACAGTTTAACTTTATAGCGCGGCATTGTCAAGACGATCCGCTTACGGGCAGCCCCGTACGTTTTATTTACTCGAACCCCGTTGGAAACACCCCGTTGGAAACGGCTTGACAAATCACTTTTTTTTTGATTGTATACTTGGATAAGATCAACGGGCCCATAGCTCAGTTGGAAGAGCCACCGGCTCATAACCGGTCGGTCCCTGGTTCGAGTCCAGGTGGGCCCACCATAAAACGCATGGCGAGCGCCATGTCCGCAGTCTGAAAGCGGAAAGCCTCTAATGAAACCTGCCCGATTCTTCAAATGCCGCCGCAACCTATCAACGGGCGCTTCAGTCCTTATACCAAGGGGAGGTTTTTTTGTCTAACACTATCCGGACGCTGGAAGAGATACAGAAGATAGACCTCGATGTCCTTGCCATAGAGGCGATAGGCAAGGACGAGAAGAGGATCACCTCGATAAAGAACACGAAGGAATTGAACGCGGTCACGAAGGAGATGAACGCGGCCAATAAATCGAAGCGGCAGAACGAGCAGGAGAAGGCCAATTATGCCTCTAAGTTAGAGGAGAAGCGCTCCGCCCTCGGCGCTCTGGAGGACGCCATCAAGGCCCGGCGCGCGCGTCTCGAGGAGCTTGCGGCCGAGCTTGAATCGAGGAGGCCGGTCTGGAAGCAGTCCGTTGATGAGAAGGCCAGGCTGAGGGATAGTATAAAGGCCGGCTTGAGGCCCGATGTCTTCAGGAAGTATGAGAACATCAGGGCCAAAAGGGGAGGGGTCGGGCTCGCGCTCATAAAGGACGAGACATGCCAGGGCTGTCATATCAATATCCCTCCGCAGGTGTACATAGAGCTCAGAAAAGGCTCGGAGGAGATATACACGTGTCCGCACTGCCACCGTATACTGTATGTTGAAAACCAGGACCAGCCAGAAACAGTTTGACCTTTTGCCGCACAGGGCCGGGGAGGCCGGCCTTGAGGGCCGTTTCCTTGAGTATCTCGCTGAAACTCTCGACATAGCAAAGACAATCGAAAAACTGGATATAACCGCCGAAGACGCCAGGACGATACTCAAGGGCCTTATCTCGAAAAGGGGAGAGGCCGGGGGTACGCCTGTCAAGGCGCCGCGCCGCGCGGCTGAGACCGTCCACCGGATATACGTGGACGGGGCGTCAAGGGGCAATCCCGGCAAGGCCGGGGCCGGGGCCGTCATTAAAGGCCCTGACGGCTCTGTATTGAAGAGGCTCAAGAAGTACCTCGATATAACCACGAACAACATGGCCGAGTACCACGCCCTTATAATCGCGCTCGAGGCCGCGCATTCCCTGCGTATCAAGCGCATAAGGGTCTTTGCCGACTCGGAGCTCATGGTAAAGCAGATAAACGGGCAGTACAGGGTCAAAAGCGCGGACCTGAGGCCGCTTTATGAAAAGGCGGTAAAGCTCTTGAAAGGGTTCGAGGAAGCGAAGATAGAGCACGTATACAGGGAAGAGAACAGCGCCGCGGACGCGCTGGCGAACGAGGCCATAGACGGCCACGCCGGGTAAGGGCAAGGCGCTTCAACCCGTCGTGCGGAAAGTGTTATAATATAGATGGAGGTTTGCGGTATAGTAGAGGGGCCGCGCAAGAGTGTCGCGGCCGGCCTTTGCCGCATCCCCTTAGCAGGTTGTTGAAAAACCCTCGCGTCCGTTCAGGCTGTTCAAAAAGCTCCAGATACAAGGCGTCGAGGAGCGAGGAATGAGGCGTATTTTGTCTATACGCCGCAGTGACGAGCGACGATGACAACGCAGTAGATGGACTGGTAAGAGCCCACCAGATTGCCGGGTGACCGGCAATGCTTTGCAACCCCCTCCCGGTGCAAGGCCAAATAGGTTCCGCATCAAGGACGGCCCGTCCTTTTTCCCGCAAGGGAAGGGCGGAACGGGTTGGCCGCTCGAACCCGGCGGCAACGCCGGGGCCAGATGAATGGCCGCCGTCCCGGTAATACGGGAAACAGAATCCGGCTTACGGCGGCCTCCGGCGTTTTTTTGTGACAGATACTTGCCTTTTATATGGCTCGGTTTTTACCCGCCCATGAACAGGCATGGCGAGCGCATGGAGGCGGCCCCGCATGATAATCGGTCTACCGAGGAACTCCGTCTTCGGGGTCCGGCCCTTCCCGGACTTTATCGCACCATGTACCGGCTTTATGATTACTTGAGGGGCGTCGATGTCTTTTAGGGCAGGCATAAAGATAAAGTTCGCTCTTATACTCTCCGGCATACTCTTTCTCACGACGCTTTCGATGGGCGTTGTCATGGTCATGCGCCAGCGCGCCTCCCTTGAGGATCAGATGCGCTCCATGGCCTCTACCGTCACCGACCAGTTCTCCAGCGACATAAAAGTCCCGCTCATGCAGAAGGACGGACTCGCCATGAACCTCCTCATCGAAAACGTCATGAAGTACCCCGGCATTACCGACGCCTATATAATCAACGACAACATGCAGGTGGAGAGCCACAAAAATTCCGGCGCCGCAGGGTTGAAGTACGACAGGGTGCTGGAGCTTGTCCGCAAGGCCGCCGGCCGGCCGCCGTGGATAATAAGCGATGAGACCGGCGCGGTGACGTTCGCCTCGCCCGTGGTCTTTATGGATACGACCGTAGGGTATACGGTCGTATCTTTCTCCGAGGGCTTTATACAGGAGAGGGTCAATCTCGCCATCAAGAGCGTGGCGCTGATAACGGCGCTCTCGATAATAACCGTCTCATTGATCTCCATCCTCATGGCCTCCACGCTCCTGAGGCCGATATTGAGGCTCTTTAAAGGTACCCAGGAGATAGCGCTCGGGAACCTCGACTACCGGATACCGGAGAAGGGCAGGGACGAGATCTCCGACCTTGTAAGGTCATTCAACAGGATGGCCTTAGAGCTTAAGAAGAAGGAGCTTTTGAAGGGCGCCTTCAGCCGCTACGTGAGCAGGGACGTTGCCGAAGAGATATTGAAGGAGCCGCATATAATGCGGCTCGGCGGGGACAGAAGGGAGGTTACGGTCTTTTTCGCGGATATCAGGGACTTTACCTCCCTTTCAAGGTCCTTAACGCCCGAGGAGACGGTAGAGCTGCTGAACAGGTACTTCACGCTCGTTACCGAGATGGTTTTCCGTTTCAACGGCACAGTCGACAAGTTCATAGGGGATGCGGTCATGAGCGTCTTCGGCGCACCGGTGACTATCGAAGACCACCTCGAGCTCGGGGTGAAGGCCGCCGTGGCGATAAAAATAGCCATTGAAAAGGTGAACATATCCGGTTATACTGACGGCTGTGTGCCTGTCAACGTGGGGATAGGGCTCGATACCGGGGAGGTGATAGCCGGGAACATGGGGTCGAGGACGCGCATGGAGTATACCGCCATAGGGTATAC
>JACRLF010000099.1 GCA_016235365.1 Deltaproteobacteria bacterium
CTTTTCGACGATGAGCTTCAAGGCATGGCGCAGATCCGCGCCGCGCCTCAGCGTCTCTACCCCCGTCGTCATTATATTCGCCGCTATCATACGTGTCTTTCATTCTACCAAAATACCGCGATAAAGATAAGCATAATGAGCCCTCCCGTGGCTCAAAAGCCCCGGGAGTTTCAGAACGTTAAAAATAAGGCGTCCTTTTCATATTATTGCCGTCCCATTAAGTTCCTATCTTTTTGTTTTCACCATATACCTGGTCCATTGCGAATCGAGCATAAAAGAGAGCGGGCGGGCAAGCCTCGTTTTTTCATTTTTTTAGTGTTCTGATACCCCAGAGGCTTTTGAGCGTGGGGAGGTTTCACTGCCCGCTCGACAGCGAGAGGAGCCAATGGACCGAAGCGCGCGGCGGCGCGCAAAAGACCTTTGGGAACACGTTCGCTTTCCTCATCTCTTGATATGCGGAAATGTAGACAATGCAACTTAAGTCACAGCGTCTTTCTTTTAGGTGCGGTATAAGATAGACGGAAGATATGAGTTTATGACCTGTCAGCAGCGCCTCAGCGGCACGCGCCGTAATAGATAGACACCCCTCTCGTTTACCGTTTAAAGCCTTTCCTCCGCGGCCCCGTACGCCACTGAAGCGGCGGGGCCGCCCCTCCGCCTCGGAATCAGGTACTGCCTGAAAAACCCATTCCCGCGATAATGAAACATCCCCGTCTGAAAAACCTTAGGGTTCCAGAACGTTAAAAAAAGCCCAGGCCGCGGAGGATCCGCTTGCCATGCTTATTGATTGAACATGCATAGCGAGCGCATTCCCCGTAGCTTGCTACGGGGTCAAGCGAGCGAATAGAAATATATACTCCCTTATATGTCGAAGATCCCCCGCAGCTTGGCTAGCGGGGAGCTTCAATGGAGCGCGTCACGCGCATGCGGACGTAGGGCGCCGGTCTGCGCATGCAGGGGACGCTTTCACGGGGCAAGCCGCCGGACTTCTTGATTTTTCAGGAGAGGGTCGAGGCGATCTTGCCGAGTATCCTGTTGACGAAACTGGCCCTCGGCAGGAATGAGATGACAGGTCTGCGCCTCAAGCCGAGCCTTCTCATCTCGTCGATGAGCGTATGGTTCCCGCCGTCGAACTTGAGGCCCTTTCTGAAGGCCTTTATGGCCAGTGTCTTCTGTTTATGCAGGAGGAATATCTTGCCGAGGTTGTGATATATCTCGGGGTTGTAAAACTCCTTTTCCGCCGCGGTCAGGCAGAGGGAGACGGCCTTGTCATAGTTGCCCTCCATCGCGGCAAGGCAGAGCGCGTAGTACGACATGGCCACAGGGCTCAATGTGAAAAGAAGGTCTTCGTCAAATATCCTCAACGCCTCGTCAAACTTCCCGTCGCGCGCCATCATAACGGCGTCTTCAACGCTCAATACCATAACCGCACCTCCATACAGGTTGCCGTTGTCCGGGTCTGGAACCCGATATCATCCGATATCCCGCTATCAGGTTGTTGAAAAACCCTCGCGTCCGTTCAGGCTGTTCAAAAAGCTCCAGATACAAGGCGTCGAGGAGCGAGGAATGAGGCGTATTTTGTCCATACGCCGTAGCAGAGCGACGATGACAACGCAGTAGATGGACTTTTTCCGGGAGTGGCGAAGCAGGGTGGTGAAGGTACTAACAGGCTGCTGAAAAACGGTTTTTCAGCGTGTGCTTGAACGCAGGGGCTTTAAAACAGCAACTGCCTTAAAAAGCCTATATGGCTCAAGGCACGACGTGAAAGCTTTTTACAAAAAAGGTTCTCTCAAAAAACTTTTTCAGCGGCCTGTTAGTGGAGCGCCAGCCCTGTATCAAGCGTCTCTATGCCGTATCTTATGGTGAGCAGCCCCTTTTCATCGACGCGGAACGTAACGCTTACGTCCCCTTCGATAGGCTCCTTGAAAGAGAGCGTTATGGTCTTCAAGCTCCGCAGGACCGCCTCTTCGCCGTGCTTTATCTCCTGCTTTATGAACTCTATCCCCCCCTCCATCACCCACATCCTGGTGATAAGTTCGTCGGGGACCTCAAATAGCTCGAGGAAGATGTCGTTCTGGACCGATAGCCTCCTGGCCGGGGTCAGGCTGTATGTCTTTTCCAGCGGGAGCATCTCCCCCTTCTCAAGTATTATTCCGTATGAGTGCGGCCTGGCGCTGTCGTCGGTCACGTAGCGCAGCGCGTACGCCATGCCCAGGTGCCTGTCGGTGACGTCCCTCGTGCCGTAGAGCGCCGCGCCCATACCGACCGCCGATAGAGGGCTGTGGTCGTAGATGAGGTTCCTGTCCCGGAGCTCCGGGAATATATCGCCTATCTTCTCCCTGAACGAAGGTATCTGCGAGGACCCGCCGGTCAGGAGCACCGCCTCTATCTTATCTTTCCTGACCCCCACCTTCTCGGCCCTCTTGAGGACGTGGGATATGGTCCTGTCCACGAGCCTGTAGAACTCATGCCCGTCGAGCACCTCCTCGAACTCCTCCCTGGTCACCCTGCACACCTCGCGGCCGTTCCACTCAAAGGGCGCCTCGGTTGACGGGATGCCCGCCTTCCCGGCGAGGTATTCGGCGAGCCATCCGTCTATGTCATGGCCGCCGAGCATCTGCGCCCTCTCCGGCTTGGCGACCACATGAACCGCGTCCATGTTGAGGCGCAGGAGCATCGTATTGAGCGTGCTGCCGCCGAAGTCCACAATCATTATCACCTTGTCCGCGTCTTCGGCGACCTGATACCCCACCGCCGCGGCCAGGGGTTCGTCTATGATATCGACCCTTATCCCCTTGATGACCCCGCCGGCTATCTCCCTGATGGCCTTGCGGTAGTCCTGATAGCCGACCGGGGCGGTTATATAGATGACATCGGCCTCTTTGGCGAAGGAGAACCACCCCCCCGTCGATATCGCCTTTTTAAGGTGCTGGTAGAGTATGCGGAAGAACCTCTCCATCGACTCCCTGCCCTTTGGATGGCCGTCAAGGAGCATCTGTTTGAAGTTCGCCACCGGGTTCTCTTCGGTCACGTCGGCGCCTATGGTGTTGGTGGACGCGCTCAAGACCGAGGGTATGAGATAGACGCCGTCGTACTGCCTGGAGAGCGGGGATAATGGGACGAAGTCCGCCTTCGCCGGGCCCTTCTTCCTCACCACGACGGTGTTGGTGGCGCCTAAGTCTATGGCGACGCATTCGTTGGCCGCGGGCTCCTTCTTATGGATGTAGTCGCCTATGCCCTCCGGGTGCGTCTCGGCCGCGAAGACGGGCCTTTTGATCTCCCTGCCGTGGAACGCGCCCTTGAGCGACTCCAGATGGTCCACGACCTTTTTTATCGCCTCCCTCAGGAACCTGGGCTGCACCCAGACGTGGACATACGGCTTGAGCGTGTCTATGAAGCGTATGTCGTTTAACCGGGGGCCGAGCTTCTCAAGCTCGGCGGTTATGAGCTTGGCGTATCTTTCGCGGGTGAACCTCCTCTTCTTCGACTCGGTTACCGTCATGTCCTCGGCCGAGATGATGTAGTCCACGACGTCGAGCACCTCGAGGTCCCCCACCCACTTCCTCATGGTAAAAAACGACAGGGCCTGCTCGAAGAGCTCGTTCAACAGCGGGTAGAACTCCACTGTCTTGGGCGTCTCCTCCAGTATGTCGAAGAGCGCGTACTCCCTGGCGAACTGGTCGCTGGTCTCGGTGGCGGCCCTGTACGCCTCGGTTATCGCCTGTTTGAACAGCGCGATGTACTCGCCGGTCTTGGGCAGTTCCCTCGCTATGAAAAGGAGCGTGTACTTCCTGTAATACGGCTCCTTTATAGTCAGGGCCGCGGCTATGGCGTGGGCGATGGCCTCCTTGTAGAGCTCCGGGAACGAGCCGTCCCTCTGGAGCTCCTTTATCACCCCCATGAGCGTGTACTTCCTGTAGAACTCGATGTCGCTGCTTTTGGGAAGCTCATCGGCGACCTTCTCGATGGGGAGGCTGAAGTAGCGGGGTTTGTCCGGCAGGTTCAGCGCGAGCCTCCAGGCAAGGAGCCTGTGGCGCGCGAAGTCCCCGGTCCTGGGCAACTCGCGGGCGAGCCTCAAGAGCTCGGTAAGCCTCCTGTACTGCTCCTCGAGCCCGTCCGCGGCTATGACGGCCTCTTCCATCGCCATCGAGTAAAAGTCCCTGAACGGCCCGGCCGACGGTATCTCCTTGGCGAATTCGAGCAGCGCCATCCTTCTGTCTTCGGGGTTCGTGATCTTATCGAGGAGGCTGAAGCCGAGCTTGAAGAGGTCGAGGTGCTCAACCGTCTTGGGCAGTTCCCTTGCGGTGCCTACAAGAAGCCGCCTGACCGCCAACCCGTCCGAGGAGTCGCGTACCCGGCAGAGGTCCTGTTTGATGTCGTCTATCGTCTTCATATCCTGAGCGCGCTACCGGAACGTCAAGCGGCTGAACCCGGTCTCTATTACGTCCCCGTCCTTTCCTATCACCACCTCTAATTTGCCGGGCATATGAAAGTCAGAAATGCCGTACCTCCGTGTGAGGAAATGGAACCTCTGGTTGGATGAACCCCTGGCAAGTAGAGTCGGCTCTGTTTTATCCGCCTCAAACGGGCCGTCTACCAGGACGTCTATCAGGCCCAGCGCGGCCCTGGCCGCGGGGTCTTCCGCCAGCTCTTCCATCATGAAGCCGGTATAGACTACCGTAGTCAACCCTCTCTCCACCGCCGCATTGAGCAGGTTCAAAAGCCCCTCGGCCTGAGCGAAAGGCTCTCCCCCGCTCACGGTTATGCCTTCCACGGAGGGGTCGAAAAACCTCTCGAAGACCTCCCCGGCCCCGTAGAGGTGGCGGGGCTCGAAGGAATGGGTCCCGGCGTTGAAACACCCCGGGCAGGACCTATTACAGCCCTGAAAGAATACGACCATCCTCCTGCCCGGGCCGTTCACCCTCGAACAGGGGATCACCGCGTGTATGTTTATAAGTTCGCCTGGTTCCATGTCAGTGAACGCCGCCCGTCCGCAGGCATGCGTACTTACGAACCAGGCCGGGAGGGGCGAATGCCGCTAATCGAGGTCTATCTTGAGCATCACCTTGTCGTGAAGCTCGTCTTTTTCGATGTAGCTCTCTATCTTGCCGAGCGCCTTTGTCAGGTGCTCGGCGACGTCCTTGCAGTCCTTGAAGACGCTGGAGTCTATCTCCACCTTGCCGTCCGGCGTGATCCTTATCCTTATCTTTTTCTCCATTGGCGCAAACCTCCGGGACCTCTATTTGGGCGCAAGCCGCGGGCCTCGCGCCCGCCGTCCGTTTTCAAGGGGCGCCCGACCGCCGCGCGCCGCGGCACATTGTCCCGCTCGATATCAACCCTTGAGTATTATCTGTATCTCTCCGCCGATCTCCGTCTCTTTGGCTATCTCGAAGTCCAGCGGGATATTCTCCTTTATCGACTCGTAGGCGTAGAACTGTTTGAGCCTCCTGGAGAAGGTGTTCACGACGCGGTTGTCGCCGGCCAGGTCAAAGCCTTCCTTCTGCTTGACTATGCTTATGATGTCCCCGTCCCTGTCGACCTCTATCGTCTCTTTCCTCTCGTTCTCCACGTAGTTCTTTATCTCGCCCCTCTTCTTCATCTCAACAAGGGCGCAGAGTATGTACTTCTTGCTGTTAAGCTCCGTCTTTATCACGGTATAGAAAGACATGCGCACCTCCCCTCATTGCCTTGCTTGAATGGCGGGTTGCCGTTTAACCGCCATTTGGGTTGCGGAAAAGCCGGGACGCCGATCAAAGACCCCGGCGCCAAACGCCTCAGGTAACGGGGTTTTCGGTGAAGAACCTGGTGAGGCCATCCCCGTTTACAAGCACCTCCTTGACGAGCTTATCTACAAGGCGTTCCAGAACGGCCCTGTTCCTCGATATTATCCCGGAGGTCTTCTCTTTCGCGTTGTCGAGTATCTTCTGGATGTCGTCGAGCACTTCGCTCCCCGAGGTGAGCGCGAACTCCTGCAGCACCACGAGGCTTTTATTCTTCATTATCTCGCCGAATCCGTACTCGACAACCATCTTCCTCGCTATGGCGGTAGCCTGCATCAGGTCCTGTGAAGCCCCCACGGTCTTGGAGTCCCCCCCGCGCACCTCGTCCTCGGCCACCATCCCGCCGAGGATGGTCCCTATCTCCTTTTCGATGTCCTTTTTGGTGAAGGTGGTCCTTATGGCCTCGTCAAGCGGGATGAACGCGCTGGAGTTCTTGTAGTTATCGACGCTGACGAAGGCAGGGGTCAGGTTGAAGTGGTGCTTCATCATCACGGCGTGCCCAGCCTCGTGTATGGCGATATTCCTCTTCTCCGCGTGCGAGAGCATCTCGGCCCTCTGCTGGAAGAGGGAGCGGGAGGCCGGCCTGGCCCTCTGGTAGCTCCAGTTCCGCAGCTCATCTATCTCCTCCTTCTTCAGGACCGACAGCGGGGTGATATGCCTTATTGAATTTAAAAGGGCCTCCTGCGTAACGTCGAGGGAGAGGAGCCCGTCTATCTTCTCCTCTATCTCCTTGACGTTGCCGCCTTCGTGGAGGCTGTTGAAGGTGGAGACGACCGCGTCCTTGACCGCCTGCTCTATCTCGGCGCCCGTGAAGCCCTGGCTGTTCTGGGCGAGCTCCTTCATGTCGAGCCACCCGATGTTGCGGACCCTCCTTTCAAGGTGTATCCTGAATATCTCCTTCCTCTCCTCCTGGCTCGGCAGGTCGACGAAGAAGACCTCGTCGTACCTCCCCTTCCTCCAGAGCTCGGGGGGCAGGTTCTTGGGCTCGTTCGCCGTGGATATGACGAAGACCGGCTGCTCCTTTTCCTGCAGCCAGGTGATGAACGTGCCGAAGACCCTCAACTGGGTGCCGGAATCGCCCTGGTATCCGCCGACGCCGCCGAACGCCTTGTCTATCTCGTCTATCCAGAGTATGCAGGGGGCCACGGCCTCGGCGAGCTGTATGCACTTCCTGATGTTCTTCTCGGACTCGCCGACCGTGGAGCCGAAGAGCCTCCCGACGTCGAGCCTCAAAAGCGGCAGGTTCCATATCCCGGCCAGCGCCTTGCAGCAGAGGCTCTTCCCGGAGCCCGGCACGCCGATAAGCAGTAGCCCCTTGGGCACGTCGAGCCCGAGGGTATCTATCTTGTCCCTGCTCAGCCTGAAGACCTGTTCCCTCTCGATGAACCACTTCTTTATCTCGCTCAAGCCGCCGATATTCTCTATCGTCTCCCTGTGCGGGTAGTAGTCGAGTATCTTCTGCTTCTTTATTATCTGCTGCTTCTCGTCCTGGATATACGCGATGCAGTCCTCGTTCAAGGAGCCGTTATTGAGGCTTATGGCCTTCCTTATGACGCGCCTTACGTTGTCCATGGAGAGGCCCTGGAGGGATTTATAGAGGATGGCCCTCGTGGAGGCGTGCCACTTCTCCGGTATGAGGTGGCCGTAGGTCCTGGTGACCATCTCGGCTATCTCGTCGAAGTCCGGCAGTGAGAGCTCCAGCACCACCATGTCCTCCTCAAGCTCCGGCGGTATCTCGCTCAACGTCGGGGAGAGTATGCAGACGGTATTCAAGGCGTGCTGCTCCTCCATGATGGCAGGGAGGTCCCTGAACTTCCTCAGGAACTCGCTTGAGTGGAAGTACCCGGCTATGTCCTTGAGGAGGAAGATGTTGTTGGCGCTCTCCGTCTTCGTTATCCTTTCCTCGATGGCGGAGAGTATCTTCTCCTTGCCCATCTGCTCCCTTTTCTTCTTCTCCCCCCCGTAGAGTCCCCTGGAGACGGACCACGACCAGAAGTTGAGCTTCATCTGCTCGCTCAAACTCTCCACTATCCGCTCAACCCGCCTCTCCTCGAAAGAGACGAGCCAGAGTATGGGATAGCGCGCCTCGATATGTATCTTTATCTCGTTTTCAAAATCTCTGGTCTTCATAGGTTCCCTTTTTTGATGATATCATGACGGCTTTATTGATATAATATCACATAAGCGGATGTTTTTGAAACCTAAAAAAGGTATAATCCATAAAAAAAATCAATGGTTACACTACGCCGTGCCGCCGGTGGAGCCCAGGGTGCGACCTCATGACAGAACCTGATAGGGCTTTTAAAAGATGCTTTAAAGATACGTTATTTTATTCTAAAGATTCTTTTTGTAAAGCTTTTTTTTTGACAGGCGCCTTGCGCCGTGCCAGGCCCGAAAATACTCATATTGACCGAACGGCGGATTATAAGCGGCCCGCGTCCTTTCACGGACGGCTGAAGAAAGAGGGGGAAGAGAATAATGGAGGCATTAAAATACGTCATCGAGATATTTCTCCATCTGGACAAACATCTGAATACCGTAATATCGATGTACGGGGTCTGGACATACCTGATACTGTTCCTGATAATATTCTGCGAGACCGGGCTCGTGGTAACGCCGGTGCTCCCGGGGGATTCGCTCCTTTTCACGGCAGGGAGCTTGGCGGCAGTCGGGCCGCTTGACCCGTGGGCCCTGTTCCTGCTCTTGAGCGGGGCCGCGATACTCGGAGATACGGTCAACTACTCGATAGGGCGGGCCCTTGGGCCCAGGGTATTCCAGCAGGGGAATAGCCGGATATTCAAGAAGGCGTATCTGGACAAGACCCGCGGGTTCTACGAGAAGTACGGGGGAAAGACCATCATACTCGCCAGGTTCGTCCCCATAGTGAGGACGTTCGCGCCTTTTGTGGCCGGGGTCGGGGTCATGTCGTACGCCAGGTTCGTCTCCTTCAACATAGCCGGCGGGGTGGTGTGGATAGGGCTTTTCGTCTTCGGAGGGTATCTCTTCGGGGGGCTGCCGGTGGTAAAGCAGAACTTTACCGCCGTGATACTCGCGATAATATTCATCTCGATAATCCCCGGCATGATAGGGCTTATCCGCCACAAAGGCCGGTGATACGCCAATTAAAAAAGGGCCGCCGTTAACGGCGGCCCTTTTTATTTACAGGGAATTTTCAAGCAAGGTACTTGTATTGAGATTCGCTCGCTTACCCTGCCAGCCAGGCTGCATGGAATCCGTTCGCCATGCTTTTTAAACGGCGCACTCAAGCGCCCCGGCGAGGGCGGCCACAGGGCCGATCAGTCAGCGCCGAGGATTTTGACTATCTTTGTCATAGAGTCTTTGGCGTCTCCGAAGAGCATCCGGGTGTTCTGATGGATGTAGAGTTCATTGTCTATCCCCGCGAACCCGGGGTTCATGCTCCTCTTGCATACTATGATGGTCCTGGCCTTGTCCACGTCGAGTATCGGCATGCCGAATATGGGGCTTCTGCGGTCATGGCGCGCCGCCGGGTTCGTCGTGTCGTTCGCGCCTATTACGATGGCGACGTCGGCATGGGGGAACTCGGAGTTGATCTCCTCCATCTCGACAAGGTCGGTATAAGGCACACCGGCTTCTGCCAGGAGCACGTTCATGTGACCGGGCATCCTTCCGGCGACCGGGTGTATGGCGAACTTGACCGAGATCTTCCTCTTTTTAAGTATTTCGGTGAACTCCCCGACTATATGCTGGGCCTGGGCCGCGGCCATGCCGTAGCCGGGCACCACGATGACGTTCTTCGCGCTCCGGAAGACCTTCGCGGCTTCTTCCGTGTCGATCTTCTTTACGCCGGTCGCCGGCGGGGCGGCCTCTTCCACCAGGGGGGCGGCCTTAAGGTTCGGGTCTTTTACGCTGTTTATCACCTTTGAGATCGAATCCTTGGCGTCCCCGAACAGCATCCTGGTCTTCTCGTGGATATAGAGTTCGTTGTCGATGCCGGCAAACCCGGGCGCCATGCCGCGCTTGCAGACTATTATATTTTTCGCCTTGTCCACGTCGAGAATGGGCATTCCGTATATGGGGCTGCTCTTATCGTGGCGGGCCGCCGGGTTCGTCGTGTCGTTCGCGCCTATTACGATGGCGACGTCGGCATGGGGGAACTCGGAGTTGATCTCCTCCATCTCGACAAGGTCGGTATAAGGCACACCGGCTTCTGCCAGGAGCACGTTCATGTGCCCGGGCATCCTTCCGGCGACCGGGTGTATGGCGAATTTAATGGAG
This sequence comes from Deltaproteobacteria bacterium, assembly GCA_016235365.1. Lineage (GTDB taxonomy): Bacteria > Desulfobacterota > GWC2-55-46 > GWC2-55-46 > GWC2-55-46 > JACRLF01. The sequence goes on from JACRLF010000099.1 coordinate 10,038, forward strand.
ATATCCCTGGATTTGAGCATGGAAGCGAACTCGCCGACGACATGCTGCGCCTGGGCCGCGGCCATGCCGTAGCCGGGCACTATTATGACCCTCTTCGCGTCCCTGCAAAGGAACGCGGTCTGTTCCGGCGTTATCTTTTTGACCTTCGGCTTGCCGTCATCCGCGGCGGGCGTGGCGCCCGCCCGGACCGCCGCTGCCGGCATGGGCATTGCGCCGGAAGGGGCGGCGACCTGTCCGAATGCGCCGAAAAGGACATTGGTTATGGAACGGTTCATGGCCTTGCACATGATGACGGCGAGGATGAAGCCGGAGGCCCCGTCAAGCGAGCCGGTGATGATCTGTATCCTGTTATCAAGCATGAACCCCATGGCCGCGTCCGTGAGACCCGCGTAAGAGTTCAAAAGGGCGATGACCACCGGCATATCGGCCGCGCCTATCGGCAGGACCAGAAGCAGGCCGAAGACGAGGGCCAGCGCCAGCAGGAGATAAAAGATCGTGCTCATGGCCGGAACAAAGACGAGGGCTACTACCAATCCGATCATGCCGGCAAGGAGAATGAAATTGAAGTAGTTTTGACCCTTGAACGTGATGGGACGCCCCGGCAAAAGCTCCTGCAGCTTGGCCGCGGCCATCAGGCTCCCTGTGACCGTAAGTCCGCCGATGAGCACCTCGACGCCGACCATCGCGGTCCTGATAGTACCGAGGTCGATCCCGTGGCGGTAGTATTCCGCAACGCCGATCAGGACGGCGGCCATCGCGCCGCCGGCATGCGACAGGGCGGTTCTCTGCGGCACGGCGGTCATCGGGATCCAGAGCGACATTAAAGTCCCTATCGTGGCGCCGACCAGGAGGGCGGCGATTATCCATTTGTAAGAGACGATATCCTTATGCATGAGCGTCCCGGCGATGGCGACGAGCATGCCGAGCGCCGCGAGGTTCATGCCGCGCCTGGCGGTCTCTACGGAGCCCATGCTCTTTATCCCAAGGATAAATAGGGCGGCGGACAGAAGATAAGCTAACTGAAGATATATTGTCATCGCTCCTCCTAACCTTTCCTGAACATCTTCAATATGCGGTCGGTAATCAAAAACCCGCCCACCACATTGATAGTAGAACAGACCACCGCGATGAACCCAAGCGTGTTGCTTACAGCGCTGTGATTTTCTCCCAGGATAACCAAAGACCCGACGAGCGAGATGCCCGATATCGCATTGGTTGCCGACATGAGCGGAGTATGCAAGAGCGCCGGCACCTTCGATATCAACTGATATCCGAGGAACGCCGCCAGCATAAATATATACAGCCCTATTATCAACAGTGTCGTATCCATCTGGACTTGCCTCCGTTCAAGATATGGTCGCGGCTTGATATTCGCCATACGCCGGCTTTACAATGCCTCTCACCAGTGGCTCCTTGCGGCGTTGCCGCTGGGATAAGCTATATTGGCCTTTTTTACCGCCTCCTTGACCCCGTTGCTTGTAATATCGGCGGCATGGGTGATCATGGAGCCCTTTACGATCTCGTCTTCAAGATCAAGCTTTATATCCTTCTTGTCGGGAGCGAGCAGCATCAGGAAGTTGAGTATGTTCCTCGAGTAAAGCTGGCTGGCGTGTACCGGTATGGTGGCGGGCAGGTTCGTTGTGCCGATGATCGTGACGCCATGCTTCACCACGATCTTGCCGGCCTCGGAAAGCGCGCAGTTTCCGCCCTGCTCAACGGACAGGTCGACTATAACGGAGCCCGGCTGCATCTCCTTGACCATCTCCTCCGTTATAAGCGTGGGGGCGGGCTTGCCGGGCACAAGCGCCGTGGATATTATCACGTCCGCGTCCTTCGAGTGCTTGCGGATTATCTCCTGCTCCTGTTTGTAGAAGTCAGCCGACATCTCTTTTGCGTACCCGCCGGCGTCTTCCGCCTGGCCGTGGTTTACTTCGAGAGGCGCGAATTCGCCGCCAAGGCTCTGTATCTGCTCTCCGACCGCCGGCCTCGTATCGAAGGCCACCACGCGCGAGCCCAGCCTCTTTGCGGTCGCTATGGCCTGAAGGCCGGCCACACCCGCGCCTATTATGACCGTCTTCGCGGGATAGACCGTGCCCGCGGCGGTGGATAACATCGGAAAGAACTTCTTAAGGTTATCCGCCGCAAGGAGCACGGCCTTGTATCCGGCTATGGTGCTCATGGAACTCAGCGCGTCCATCATCTGCGCCCTTGATATCCTGGGCACCGCGTCCATGGAAAACCCCGTTATCTTCCTTGCCACAAGCTTGATCACTATATCGAGGTTGGCGTAAGGCTGAAGGAACGTAATAAGTACCGCCCCTTCCTTCATCATATCCACCTCGTGCTTTTTTGCCCTGTCGTTCATAAGGGGCTTTTGCACCTTTAGTATGCAGTCGGCTGCGCCGAAAAGCTCCTCGGCCCCCGCCACTATCTTTGCGCCGGCCTTTACATAGTCATCATCCGATATGAAAGAATTAAGTCCTGCCCCGGTCTCAATAATGACCTCCATCCCCCCCTTTGCCATCCTGGAGACGGTATCCGGCGTTGCGGCCACCCTGCTTTCATTGATAAATATCTCCTTCGGTATGCCAACCTTCATAAGGTCTCTCCTTTACATTTACAAGTTTTTGTCGGGGCTGGGGTCGATGCCAGGGGCGCACCGGCGCAGACGGATAAGTCCCGTGACGCGTCTATGGCTGTGCCTGTAGCGCTGGAGCTTGCACTTTATATCTTAAACAGGGTAGAGTCAATCGTCTATTTTATATCTTGGATTACAATCGAGTCAATCAGCCGGAAGGGTAAAAATCTGAAGGGAAAAGACCCATAAATGGGGCCGCGACGATAGGTCTTTAGTCCCGCTGTTAAGGCTTTATCTCTATGAGTCCGGCCTTTACCGCGCGGATTACCGCCTCGGTGCGCGTGGTGGCGCTGAGCTTCGAGAAGATATTGCTGACGTGGTTTTTTACCGTCTTTTCGCTGAGTTCGAGCTTGCAGGCTATCTCCTTGTTAGTCTTGCCTTCAGCCACGAGCTTAAGTACGGCAAGTTCCCTGTCCGATATATCGTGGACATACCCGGCCCTGCCCGCGCCGCAGGGCCCTGCGCCCGATAAATTCTTGAAACCCGTCAGTATCTTGCTGGCGATAGCGGGGTGTATCATCGACTCGCCCCTTGATATGGCCCTTATAGCCTTGGCTATCTGGGCGGAGTCGGCGTCCTTGAGCAGGTATCCCGCGGCCCCGGCGCGGACAAGCTCGAATATGAACTCCTCCTCGGCGTACATCGTAAGCACGACGACCCCTATCTGCGGGTTCTCCTTCTTTATGCGCCGCGTGGCCTCCACGCCGTCCATGCCAGGCATGCTTATGTCCATAAGTACCACGTCAGGGCAGAGCTGTCTGGCCTTTTCAACGGCCTCCCTTCCGTCTTCGGCAACGCCCACCACCTCTATATCTCCCTTGCTCCGAAGGACGGAGGTAAGCCCTTCGCGCACGACCTGGTGGTCGTCGGCGATGAGCACGCGTATCTTATTGGATCCCTCTCCGATCATATGCGTCCTTTAGGGCGCGGCTTGATGCGCGCCCGGCCTTTCGACTTCATATCAAGAAACGCGCCCTCGCTGTCGTCAAGCGGAAGGGCCACGCGCACCGTGGTGCCCTCTCCGGGCAGGGACTCTATCGACGCCGAGCCTCCGAGGAGCTTGGCGCGCTCCTCGATGCCGCGCACGCCGAAGGACTCCCACTTGCGCGGGTCCTTCATCATCCTCTTGATGTTGAACCCGACCCCGTCGTCCCTGATGACGGCCACGAGGTCCCTGGCCTTGACGTGTATGTCTACATGCACGCGCGCGGCGCGCGCGTGCCTCTTCACGTTGGAGAGCGACTCCTGGATTATGCGGAAGAGGAATACCTTCGCCCTCGGCGATATCCTGGCGTCATCCCCGGTCATCTTTACGCCGGTCTCCACCCCCGTCTGCTTCTCGTAGCTCTTGAGGAACGCCCGGAGCGCCGGCATAAGCTCCATCTTCTCAAAGTACAGGGGCTTCAGGTTGAAGACGACGTAGCGCGCCTCGTCCACGGCCTTTCTGAGCTGCTCCCTTATCTCCCTCAGCCTCGATTGCGGGCGGCCCGCGCACGGGGCCGCGTCATGGTCGAGTATCTCCATCTTGTAGTTGAGCCCGACGAGGGTCTGCACGAGGCCGTCATGCAGGTCAATGGCTATGCGCGTCCTCTCCTCGGACACTGCGTGCCTTGCGTCCCTCAGGTAAAGCCGCACAAGGTCGCGGTACTCGGCGAGATGGTCTTCAAGCTCGTTGCGGCTCCTTATCTGGGCCTCTATGAGCTGCCACATGAACTTGGCCTCAAGCCCTCCGACCACGGCGACCCCTCTGGGATGCAGCCTTTTGATCTCGCCTTCAATCTCCGGGCTCCCGGTGACGTCTATGAGGGTATTGAGGTTCTTGAGCTTGAAAAGCTTCCTGAAGTCCGTCGTCGTCGGTATGCCGAGTTCCCTGGCAAGCTTTATCCCGGGGGCCCTCGGGTTCTCGTCGGCTATCTTCAAGACCTTTACGAGGGGGTCTCTGTCGAATATCTTCAACAGCTCGGTCCCGCCTCTTCCGGCGCCTATGATCGCTATGCGGTTCATGCTGGTGATGTCCGATGTTTATTGCCCATCTCGCCAAAAAAACCTCAAACGCCGGCGGATGGATTTGAGGCCGGCCTCAAGGGATACGCCACCCCCTTGACAGCCGGACGGGGCGTCATACGCCCCTTGCCCTCTCCCAATCGACCGCCCTTTGGTAGTCCTTGAAGAGCCTCTCCATCTCCCTGAAACGCCGGGGGTGTATCGAGCGCCGCGCCCCGCTCTCATCCATGCCGACACAGGCATGGAGCATCTCGTGATAGACTATGAACCTGATGTAGTATTCGGGGACGTCCCTGCTGTCGAGCACCGGGTTTACCCTTATCGTGTTCGAGCTGAACGAGTAGCTCCCGAGGGTCCTCCTCCTGACCACCCTCCCCCTCCCCGCCCTGCCCCATGTGATAGCGGCGTCGATGCCGCCGCCGAAGTACTCCGCATTCACGGACTCATACGCCCGCGCGAGGTCGTGATGCCTGCCGAATGTGTTGAGCGCGCCGGTCCTCCGGGAAAGCCCCCTCAGCTCCACGCTCTTCTGCGATATAAAACGGTTTATAAGCGGGGTCTTTACATTCCTCTTCTTCACGAAGAGGGCGAGCTCCCGTATGACGTCGGCCTCGGCCTCGAGGAATATCCTGTGGACCCTCACCGAGGCGGCGTAGTCATCGGCGCTGACCGACACCATCCTCGATGAGTTATCGGTCAGTTTCAGGGATACCGTCTTCCCGCAGACACTGCTCAAAAGCCCCTCGAGGTACTCCTGAGTATATCCATACCGCAATGAAAGCTGCTCCAAGGCCGTCTATACCTCCGCGTCAGGACTTGAAGCTCCCCACGGCAAGCCGCGGGGAATCTTCGACATATAAGGAAGTATCTATTTCTATTCGCTCGCTTGACCCCGCAGCTTTTCTGCGGGGATTGCGCTCGCTATGCATGTTCATTCCTTAAATAGCCCCCTGAGCCCCTTCAAGCCGTCGTCAACCGGCCCGCCGGGGCCGTTCCCATTCAATTCAAAGTACTCGCAGTAATTGGACCTGTCCTTGATCAAGACCCTCTCCGCCGAAGTCTCCCTGCACTCGTTATAAGAATCACGGTCGTGGAAGGCGCAATTCAGGCATACCTTGAAGCTCCCCGCGGCAAGCCGCGGGGAATCTTCGACATATAAGGAGATATCTATTTCTATTCGCTCGCTTGACCCCGCAGCAAGCTACGGGGAATGCGCTCGCTATGCATGTTCAGGTCGGCCCCGCAGTGGAGGCAGACCTCACCCCTGCCGGGTCTGCCGGATATATCCACCGCCTTGCCGCAGGAAAAACACCTCTTCACGCCTTCCGCACCTCTCGCGGATGATATTTTATCACTTTTACGGCGCCCGCGTCTTGAAAAAAATATCTATCTCCCCCAGCGGCCCGACAGCGGCTTCCCCTCAAGGCGCGACCCCGCCTTCGACCATCTCATTGAGCCTGAGGGCGTCCCTGGCGGCGTACCCGGCCTCGTCGTTGTCGAAGTAGCAGTATATTGCCCTGCCCCCGCCGGCCCACGCGGTTATAAGGTCGGCCCAGCCTGAAAGGGCCTCTTCGGAATACTTTCCCATGTACTTCCCGGCCGGGCCGTGGAGCCTTATATAGGCAAAACCGGCGGTGAGCTTTTTGGGGGAGAGCACGCCGTTAAAATCATATACGCAGAACGCCGCGCCCCTCTTTTCAAGCGCCCTGTAGACCCGCTCATCGAACCATGCCGTGTCGCGGAACTCAAAGGCGTAGAGATACCCCTGCGGAAGGGCCGCAAGGAATTCCTCAAGCCTCTCTACGTTCAGGTTCCATGACGGCGGGAGCTGGAAGAGGACGGGGCCGAGCTTTACGCCGAGCCCGTCAATCCTGCTCAGAAACGGCGGGAGCGTACGGCGCGGGTCCTTGAGCTTTTTGTTGTGGGTTATGAAGCGGTTTGCCTTGACCGAGAATATGAAGCCTTCGGGTACGGCGCGGCTCCAGTCCTTGAGGGTCTTTTCCTCGGGAAGACCGTAGAACGTGCTGTTTATCTCTACGGTTGAGAAGCGGCGCGAGTAGTAGCTTAAAAAATCTTTTTTTGGCAGGTCTTCAGGGTAGAACGGGCCTCTCCAGTGTTCATAATACCAGCCGGAGGTAGCGATATGTATCCGCCTCTTGTTTTCCATGGGTATCAAATATCTCGGCAGATGGTGTTGCCGGAGAACAGAAAACGGCATCGGCGGGCCGCTTTTTAGCGGCCCGCCGGACTGTCGTCATGGAACCGTTCCCTATACTACGGTTCATCCCCACGCCTGTGGGGAACACCGAGAGTATCACCAGCACGGGCGTATACTACTTATGCCCTGCCGGAGCTTCCTTTGCGGGCGCTGCCGGGGCCGCGGCTGGAGCGGCTGCTGGAGCCGGGGCCGCCTCTCCGAGCTCTTTCTGGATATCACCCACCAGTCCCTCTATCCTGGACTTGGCGGCGTCCCAGTTCTGCTCGGTGGAAGCCTTCAGCTTATTGACCTCTTCCGTGGCCGGGGCGAGCTTTTCCTTTGCCTTCTTCGCCTTCTCGGTCAGTTCGTCCTTCTCCTTGCCCGCGGCCGTCTTGGCCTTTTCCTCGATGGCAACGGCCTTCTTGCCGAACTCATCGAGCTTTGCCTCGATGCCCTTTACGTAATCTTCCTTAGTCATCTGCTTCTGCTCAGTGGCGGCCGGCTGCGGCTTGGGGGCCTCCTTCTTCTGGCACGCGGTCAGCAACGAGGTTAAAGAAAACGCCACAACTACTGCCGTAAGTCCGAACCTTTTCATCCTGCTCCTCCTGTTTTCATTGAGTGTTTTTGTGTATTATTTATATGAAATAACGCGCGCTAACAAACCAGGCCACCCACCACCTCCTTCCTTTCCGCCCGGCTCATTTCAACATTTCTTCCCGGTCTGCTTTTGAGCTACAGATATTATGATATTTATAATAGCATTGCCACTGTTTTTTTGCCCTTTTTGCAAAAAAAACATCACCCGCCCGAAGCCGTTGTCCGTATCAGCGGCGCTTGACATATGGAGGCCATGATCAACTCTAATAAAAATTTCCACATACGTCAAGCTTGCCTATGGACAAAACCGGAAAAATGGCTTAGGATTTAGCATTCGGGAAAAAGAGCAATTTTTAGAGGTACCCTATATCGGCATCCAATAGCTTGCCCTTCTCACCAGGCTGACGGGCATCCGCTCGCAATGCCTGATGAACCACCCTTAAGCCCAAGCTCCGGGGTATCCGTTGGTACCGTTAGACCCCGAAGGAAACATTAAAAGAGCACCCGGGTTATTATTGACGCATGCGGCGTTTTTCATCCACGCCGTTTTTTCTTGAGGGTATTGTCCTATGCGCGAAGGTAAAAAAAAAGGCGGAGACAGCTTCAATGACCCCCGGCACGGGATGTTTGGCAGGTTCGCTCTAACCGGGACGAAGACATACCTATCGCCGGTCAGGGTGCTTGCGG
>JACRLF010000075.1 GCA_016235365.1 Deltaproteobacteria bacterium
ACAATATTATACAATACTTTTTCATTTGACAATAAAGCCGGTATTACCTAAACTTGAAAAACCCGCCGTATTTCTATAGAATAGAGCCATGAACCAGAACCCGATAGGGATCTTCGACTCCGGCATCGGAGGGCTTACCGTATTAAGGGAGATAACAAGGCTCCTCCCCGGTGAGAATACCATATATCTCGGAGATACCGCCAGGGTCCCGTACGGGAATAAATCACGGGAGACCGTGGAGAGATACTCCCTTGAGATAGCCCATTTCCTTCTCAGGCACGGGATAAAGATGCTCGTGGCCGCGTGTAACACGGCCTCGGCCTACGCGCTCGACCGGCTTAAAAAAGAGCTTGCGATACCCGTAATAGGCGTCATAGAGCCGGGGGCAAAGGCCGCGTTGCGGGCCACGCGGACCAGGAGGGTCGGGGTCATAGGCACGGAAGGCACCATCAGGAGCAACGCCTACTCTTCCGCGATAAAGGCCCTCGACCCGGACGTATCGACCTTCACCAAGGCCTGCCCTCTTTTCGTCCCCCTTGCCGAAGAGGGCTGGACAGACGACGACGTCACCTTGAGCGTGGCAGAGAGATACCTCGGTGAGCTTAAGGGACACGGCATAGATACGCTCGTGCTCGGGTGCACGCACTACCCGCTCCTTAAGGGGGTTTTGGCAAAGGTGATGGGCGCAGGAGTTACCCTCATCGACTCCGCGGAATCTACGGCCGAAGAGGTCAAGCGCGTCCTGACGGAACGGGACATGCTTCATCCCGGCGCGCAGGCGCGCGCAGAGCACAGGTTCTTCGTCACGGACTCTCCTGAGCGCTTCGTTACGGTCGGCAGAAGGTTCTTCGGAGAGAGGCTGGACGGGGCAGAGCTTGCCCGGTTGGCGGAATGAACCCTCCCGTGGCTTTCAACCGCTGAAATTTCATAACATCAAAAAAATGGCGAAAAAGAAGAGCAAGAGCAAAAAAAAGAACGACGTTTCCGCGCCGCCGAAGAAAAGGCCTTCGAGGAGCAGGGGCGGCGGGCTTGCCATTGTCCTTATAGTGGCCGTGGTCACGGTCATCATTGGCATAATACTCCTCACCTACTACGGCGGACGGATATTCAAGCACCCTCCCCCGGTAACCGCCAAAAAGACCATAGCCTTGCCTGAGAGAGAGGTCGACCTATACTTGAGCGACGAGGAGGGACTGAGCCTCAAGGCGTACGGGAGAAAGATCAAGAAAGGCCCGCTGGAGGCGGAGATACGGGAGGCCGTGGAAGCGGCCATCTCAGACCCGGTTGACAGCGCCATCCCCGAAGGCACGCGCCTTTTGAGCGTAAAGGTGGGGGACAAGACAGCCGTCCTGGACTTCAGCCCGGAGATAATCAAGAACCACCCCGGCGGGTCTTCCGGGGAACTCCAGACGATATACTCGATAGTCGATACCGTGGCGTTGAATTTCCCCGAGGTAAAAGACGTGCAGATACTCGTTGACGGGAAAAAAGAGAAGACCCTCAAGGGCCATATCGACATAAGCCTTCCGCTCGGCCCTGACAAGGACATTATAAAAAGCCAACCACCGCAAAAGTAAGAAAACCCATATGGCGGACAATCGAAAAGGCTACAGGGTGGAGCGGGATTCCCTCGGTAAACGCCGGGTGCCCGACAAGGCGTACTACGGGGTCCAGACGCTCAGGGCCTCGGAGAACTTCCCCATAAGCGGCATAAGGCCGAAAAGGGCGTTCATAAGGGCAACGGCGCTAATAAAACTCGCCTCAGCAGAGGCCAACATAAGTCTCGGCCTGCTCGACAGGAAAAGGGGGCTTGCCATAAAAAAGGCCGCCCTTGAAGTCCTATCCGGCAGATTCGACGACGAGTTCATAGTGGACGTCTACCAGGCCGGGGCCGGCACGTCGCACAACATGAACGCCAACGAGGTCATCGCCAACAGGGCGAATGAGATTCTCGGCGGCAGGCGCGGGGATTACTCGATAGTCCACCCCAACGACCACGTCAACATGAGCCAGTCTACCAACGACACGATGCCATCGGCCCTGAGGATAGCCGCCTTGAGCACTTCCGAGGGCCTTGTCGATGCGTTGAAGGCCCTTGAATCGGCGCTCAAGCGCAAGTCGAGGGAGTTTGACAGGGTCATAAAATCCGGCAGGACGCACCTCCAGGACGCCGTGCCGGTGAGGCTCGGCCAGGAGTTCGGCTCCTACGCCTCGGCCGTAAGGGGGTCGATAGAGCGCATCCTCGAGGCCGGAGAGTGGCTGAAAAACATCGGCCTCGGCGCAACCGCCGCGGGCACAGGGATAAACACCCACCCGAAGTACAGGGATACCGTACTGAGGGCGCTGTCGAAGGCGTCGGGGATAAAGGGGTTGAAGAAGGCCCCGGACACCTTCGAGGCCCTGAACAGCATGGCCGACTTCGCCCACTTCTCAGGTGCGCTCAGGTGCGCGGCCGTGGAGCTTTTGCGTATAGCCAATGACTTGAGGCTCCTTGCCTCCGGGCCGGCGACCGGCCTTGCGGAGATAAGGCTCCCTGCCGTACAGCCGGGCTCCTCCATAATGCCGGGCAAGGTAAACCCCGTGATGGCGGAGATGCTCGGCATGGTCTGCTTCCAGGTCATGGGCAACGACCTCGCTGTAATGATGGCGGCCCAGGCCGGACAGCTCGAGCTCAACGTCATGCTCCCTGTCATAAACTATAATATCCTCCAGTCCCTCGAGATACTCTCTACCGCAATAGCGGCGTTCACAGAGAGGTGCGTAGATGGGATAGAGGCCGATGAGAAGAGGTGCCTTGATTTTTTTGAGAGGTCAGTGGGGCTCGCGACCGTGCTCAACCGGATAATCGGCTACGAAAACGCGGCGACTGTGGCGAAAGAATCCGCCCGGACGGGCAGGACCGTCAGGGAGGTCGTCATCGGGCGCGGCATATTGACGGAAGCGGAGTGGGAACGGCTCCTGGACCCGTTGTCAGTGACGGGCCCGCGCGGATAAGGGCGGCAAAGAAAAGGGCTTAATGAACCCTCTCCGGGCCTGGAAACCCCAGGGGTTTCAGAACGCTAAAAATAACCTTTCACCGGGTTTTGACATATGGCGGAAAAACCCAACCTGATAGACGATCCGGGCGCGGATTACGACAGCTCAATCTCCTCCAGCGTCGTCGTATCGGCCCCCTTCTCTATCATCTCGTCTATGGCTTGCCTCGAGTCCCCGGGGTTGACATCCACCCCCCTCACGGCGTCGAGGAGCACCGTTACCCCGAACCCCTCCTTGAGCGCGTCGAGCACGGTCTGCCTGACGCAGTAGTCGGTTGCGAGCCCCCCGACGTAGAGGTGGTCTATCCGGCCGTCGTTGAGCGCCTCGGAAAACTGCCTCCCTTCGGGGTCCTTCCCGTCAAACGCCGAATAGGAATCCTCCTCCGGGCCGTCGCCCTTGGTAATAATGATAGCGCCTTCCGGGAGCATCAGGCCGGGGTGGAACTGCGCCCCAATGGTCCACTTGACGCAGTGCGCCGGCCATCTGCCGCCGTACTCCTTGAAGTGTATCGTCTTTTCCGGGTGCCAGTCCCTGGTGGCGTAGACAGGGAGGCCCGCGGCCTTGAAACGCTCGATGTACCTGTTGAGCGCCGGGACGACCGCGTCGCCGTTTTTAATCATTAGGGCCCCGCCGGGGCAGAAATCGTTCTGCACGTCGATAACGACAAGAGCGCTCTTTTTCAAAGGCCGTACCCCCTCTCCTCTTTCCATAAGGTTATCACTTTCACGTGGCGTGTCAATACGCCGTCATTGCAAAAACATCCAAATTGTTTTATCCTTTCATATCAGATGGAAAGCATTCGAGCGCCAGACCCGGACTTAAGCGATTCTTGCGGGCCGTCAGCCCGTCATGCATATCCAAGGGTGCCTCTAAAAATTAGATATTTTTTCCGAGGTCGAGGCGGGGTGAATGAAACCCCCCAGGGCTAAAGGCCCGAGGGGTTTCAGAACGCTAAAATAAAAAAGCGGAGCATATATGCTAATATGTGAGCATTTTTATTTTCGCCCTAACGAAGAGATCGGGGAAAAGAGCAATTTTTAGAGGTACCCTCCAAACGGAGGTCGTGGAAT
>JACRLF010000077.1 GCA_016235365.1 Deltaproteobacteria bacterium
TGAGCGAGATATTCATAGTCGAGGGGGACTCCGCCGGAGGGAGCGCCAAGCAGGGCAGGGACAGGAGGTTCCAGGCCATACTCCCGATCAAGGGCAAGATACTCAACGTGGAGAAGGCCAGGTTCGACAAGGTACTCTCGAACGAGGAGATAAGGACGATCGTCATGGCGCTCGGCTGCGGCATCGGCAACGACGACTTCAACCCCCAGAAGCTCAGGTACCACCGCATAATAATCATGACCGACGCCGACGTCGACGGCAGCCATATACGTACGCTCCTGCTGACGTTTTTTTACCGCCAGATGAAGTCCCTTGCCGAAAACGGCCACCTCTACATAGCCGAGCCGCCGCTCTTCAAGGTGAAAAGGGGCAAGGACGAAAGATACCTGAAGGACGAATCGGCCCTCGACGACTTCATATTCGACGCGGTGCTCGACGGCATTACCGTTACGCCGAAGGGGAAAAAGGCCTCGCTCCAGGGCAAACCCTTTATCACGCTCCTTAAGAAGATATCGAGGTACGGGAGGGCGTTAAAGAGGATGGAGAGGCGCGGCAAGGACTCCAACGTCATAAGCGCCCTGGCGCTCAACGCCGGGTTCAGCCTCGACGCGCTCAGGAGCGAGAAGGAGGCCGGACGGCTTATCGACGGCATAAAGGCATCCGTTAGGGCCTATGGCGAGGGGTTTGGCCCTGTTGAGTTCGTAACGGAGAAGGAACCTGAGCACGACGCCATGAGGATAATATGCCTATCCAAGCGCGACGGCATACGGATAGAGACGGCGATAGACGCGGCGCTCCTGGGCTCGCCCGAGTTCCAGGACTTGAAGTCGCATGCGAAAAACCTCGTCGAGTTCGGCGAGCCCCCGTTTATCGTCAAGGACAACGGGGCCGGACAGGAGATACCCTCGTACACGGGTCTGCTCGCCCATATACTGGCGATAGGCAAGAAGGGGCTCAACATACAGAGGTACAAAGGCCTCGGCGAGATGAACCCGGAGCAGCTGTGGGAGACGACCATGGACCCCGAAAAGAGGGTCCTGCTGCAGGTAAAGGTCGAGGACGCGGTAGAGGCCGACGCCATATTCACAACCCTGATGGGCGACGTGGTGGAGCCGCGGCGCTCGTTCATAGAGAGGCACGCGCTCGAGGCATCGAACCTCGACATATGATGGGGGGGCGGTTTACTTTTAGGGCCTCCGGCGGGCCGTTTTTTGCAGGCTCCATAAAAACAGGGAGGGACATGGAAGATTATGTCAAAACAGAGGCTCCAGAGGATAGGCCTGTACATAGACGTCTCCAACATAACCCGTAACGGCGGCTACGGCATGAGGTTCGATGTGCTGAGGGACTTCGCCTGCCGCGACCACGGAGACCCGATAAGGCTCAACGCCTACGTCGCTTACGACGAGGACAGGGCCAAGACCGACCATGACTACAGGGACCGCACCTTCAACTTCCACTCGACCCTGCGGGACTACGGATTCAAGGTGATAGAGAAGACCGTCATGTGGTACGTGGACGAGGCCGGAAACCGCTTCGGCAAGGCCAACGCCGACCTCGACATGGCGGTGGACGCGCTCTTGCAGTCCGAGAACCTTGAAAAGGTCGTCATGGCCACCGGCGACGGCGACTTCATACAGGTGGTGAGGGCGCTGCAGAACAAGGGGTGCAGGGTGGAGGACGTGGCATTCCAGAACGTATCTTCAAACCTTAAAAGGGAGGTGGACCTCTACACCTCCGGCTACCTCATACCCAACCTGCTGCCGGTGGAGGGGGCCGACCAGAAAAAGAGCTGGGGAGAGCCGGGGGCAAGGGTCAGGGGGGTCTGCTACACCTACAACCGCTCCAAGAACTTCGGGTTCATGCGCTATCTCGTGAGGATAGGCCCGGGCGAGCTCTGGATTACCGACACCAGGAGGGCCGATTCGCCCTACGCCACAGCGTTCGCGCACGAGTCCGCCTTTGGCGCGGGTACGGAGATAAATCAACTGCCGAGCAGGGAGATGATATTCGAGTTCGACGTCACGCAGGGGGAAAAGGGCATGCAGGCCGCCAACATAGTCAGGATTTAGCCGTACCCCCGCCCATCCGCCTCCCATCATCCCGGCCGCCGGGGGGCCTTTGAAGATTCCCCGCGGCAATGCTTGCGGACCGCGCGCCCGTCATGCGTCTTCAATCCGACGCGTCAACCTTCAAATCCGTCATCTTCCGCCTCCAGTTCCTCCTCCGGCTCTTCAACCGCCTTCTTCTTGCCGAAGAGCTTCGCTACTACTATGCCAAGAGCGTAGAGCGCCATAAGCGGGCCGGCCATGAGGAGCTGGTTGAAGATGTCCGGGGTCGGCGTCAAAATGGCCGCCACAAGGAGTATAAGGACTATGGCGTATCTCCACCATGAAAGGAGCTGCCTCGCGGTGACTATCCCCAGGCGGGCCAGCACGAGTATCCCGAGCGGGAGCTGGAATACGACCCCGAAGGCGAGCAGGAGCTTGGTGACCATCGAGAAGTACTCGCTCATCGACAGGAGCGGCTTTATTTCCTGGCTCGAATAGCTCAGGAGATACTTGAACCCGAACGGGAAGACCACCATGTACGCGAAGAGCGTGCCGGCCGCGAAGAGGAAGAGAGAGGATATGACTATCGAGATGAACCAGTATTTTTCATGGCTGTAGAGCCCGGGGGCGACAAACGCCCATATCTCGTAGAGTATGACGGGGCTTGCCAGTATCATCCCCCCGGCGAAACCGACCTTCATGTATATGAAGAACGGCTCCACCACCCCGGTAAAGACGAGGTATTCCTGCCCGGGCGTCAGCGCGTTCAGAAGGGGTCTGGCAAGGACCTTGTAGAGGGTCTCGGAATAGTAGTAAGAGACCAGAAAACCTGCTGCAACTGCCGCAACCGATATCATCAGCCTCTTCCTGAGCTCCCTCAAGTGCTCAGTAAGGGCCATCCCTGTCTCGCTCGAACTCATTGCGGCGCCTTTTTGCCGTCTTTGTCTTCCCCGGCCTCTTTCTTCTCAGCGGACGGCGCGCCGGCGTTTGACGCGGGATCGGTCTTATGGGCTTTATCCAGGCCCGCGGCGGTCTCGTTTACGGTCCTTTTAAGCTCCTCGCCGGCCCTCTTGAACTCGACAAAGGCCTTGCCCAGGGTCTTTGCGATCTCCGGCAGCTTGTCCGGGCCGATCACTATCAGGGCCACGATGACTATCAAAATGAATTCAGTAAACTGATGAACATGCATAGCGAGCGCCCAGCCCAGCCCCAAGCTGCGGGGTCAAGCGAGCGAATAGAAATAGATGCTTCCTTATATGTCGAAGATTCCCCGAGCCCAAGCTGCGGGGAGCTTCAACTATTTCCGCCGTGGAACGACAAGGAGCGGGCAGACGGCCTTTTTCATGACCCTCTCCGTGGTGGAGCCGAAGAACAGCCTGTCTATGCCGCTTCTGCCCATGGTGCCCATGACGGTCAGGTCTATCTTGAAGCCCTTGATGGCCTTGAGTATCTCCTTATACGGCTCGCCGATGAGCACGTGCGGCTCCAGATTCTTGAACCCCTTGAAGTGCTTCGCGCAAAAATCCGCGAGCATGACACAGGCCGCCTCCCTCATCTCCTTATTGAGCTTTTCGTAGGAGAGGTGCGGCAGGTAGAACCCCGCCGACTCATCGCTCGTATCTATGGAATGGATGACATATATCCTGGCCTTGTTCAACCTGGCGAGCTTGAGCGCGTATTCCACCGCGTTCGCCGAGGTCTCGGAAAAATCCGTTGGAACGAGTATCCTCGTAAAGTCCTTGTTGTCTTTCGCCGCCATACGGCCTCCATGATAGCAGATATTTTTGAGGCAACCTTGCTTGAAGCTCCCCGCGGCAAGCCGCGGGGAATCTTCGATATGTATGGAAACAATTTCTATTCGCTCGCTTGCCCCCGCAGCAAGCTGCGGGGAATGCGCTCGCTATGCATATTCAGCCCGGCTCCTGAGACCGGAGCCGCTACAGGCGTAGCATCATCTTAGGGATTGCAGACCCCGGGGCTTTCAAAACGTCTGAATAAAGAACATCGGGATTTAAGATATCATATATTAACGGCACCGGCCTTTTCAATGTTTTTCTCGGTATGCCGGGTTGGCATGGAGGGGAGTCTGAAGCAAGGCGCTTCATCCATTTCTATCCGCCCGCTTACCCTTGAGCCCAGGCCGTTGGGGACCCGCCAGCTATGCCTGCTAAAGTTCCAGCCCCTTGATCCTCTTTAGCACCCCATCCCTGATGATTCCGGGCTTTGGGAGGTCCGCGACCACCCTGCCCTCGATTATAAGCGGGGCAAAGAGGCTCTCAGGCCGGGCTCCGCAGGCGCACACGGCCTCTTTCGAGCCGAGCGGGACGACGGACCTCTTTTTGCAGGACGGACACCTCAACACGTCCTTTGCCCCGGACCACTTCCCGCGCTTGGCAAGCGGCGCCCCGTCTATCTCCATGATGTCCATCGCAAAATCCACCACCGGGGCATTGCTTATGCAGGTGCCCACCCCGAAGGCGTCCGCCACCGGGACGAGCTCGGCGACCTCCTTCTCGTCCAACCCGCCGCTTGCGTAGAGCAATACGTCCTTATGCCCCCTCAGGTCAAGCTCCCACCTCACCTCCTCGAATATGCGGTAGAAGTCGCCCCTGCGGCTCGACGGGGTGTCGAGCCGCACCGCGAAGAGCTTTTTGCCCATGGCCTCGGCCACCCTGATCGCCTCGAACTTCTCGTCGTTGAAGGTGTCTATGAGGGCGACCCTCTTTACCTTCTCATCGATCACCTCGTCGAACGCCTTTACCGCCCCCACGGTGTCGCCGAGCACGAGTATGAGCGCGTGCGGCATCGAGCCCATGGGGTCTACATCGAGAAGCTCCGCGCTCACGATGACGGCGACCCCGTCGCACCCGCCGATATAGGCCGCCCTCTCTATCATGGGCGCGATGGCCGGGTGCATCCTGCGCGCGCCGAAGCTCACCACCAACTTGTCCCTGAAGCACCTTATATTGACCTTCCTGCCCTCCATAAGGCTCGCCACCTCTTCGATGCCCGCAAGCACCGCCCACTTGTCGCCCCCTGGAAGGGTCTTTGCGAAGAACTCGGCCCTTACCCTTTTGTCTATCCCCCTGGCCTTGAGTATCTCAAGGGTCCTGGCGAAGTAGACGTCGGTCACCCTTCCGCTCTTGATGTCCTTTGGGTCTGAGATATGGAACATGGCTCCTCCGGTTTGACAGAGTTTTTCATGACCTGCCCGCCCTCCCCGGCCTCAACAGCAATACTATGGCCGCCCCGGCAATAAACCCGCCTATGTGCGCGTACCAGGCTATCCCTCCGGCGCCCGCCGCTCCGGAGCTCAAGAGCTGGAGGACGAACCAGAACCCGAGGAACACCACCGCCGGGATCCTCACCACGGAGACGAAGAAGAAGAGGAACACGAGCGTCTTTATATTGGCCCTCGGGAATAGTATGAAGTACGCCCCGAGGACCCCGGCTATCGCGCCGCTCGCCCCTATCATCGGCATGGTCGAGGCCGGCTCCATTATTATATGCGCAAGGCTTGCCGCCGTCCCGCTAAAAAGGTAGAAGATGACGAACCGGAAGTGGCCGAGGGTATCCTCGACGTTATCCCCGAATATCCAGAGGAAGAGCATGTTCCCGGCGATGTGGAAGAGCCCGCCGTGGACGAACATGGAGGTAAATATCGTGAAAGGCGGGGGCACCACGGAGCGCGGCGGCGCGTCGATGAAATGGGTTATCTCGTAGGGTATTGCGGCGGTCCTGTATATGAACGTCTCCGCCCCCTGAACGCCGATGGATATCTGGTAGACGAATACAAGGACGTTTATCGCGATTATGGATATCGTTACGAAGGGGAACGTGCTGGATGGTATGTCGTCTTTGAGAGGTATCATGCGTAGGCGCCTTTATGATAAACGTCCTTGAGGCCGATATCCGATGCTCCACTAATTCCAAGTATAACATATCGCGCGCAACAGGCCGCTTGAAATTGCGGGCCGGACAAAAGGCCCCCCATTTGACAACGCAACCTTATCCGTCTAAACTTGTACTAAGGATATAGGAAAAGAAAAAAACAAACCTTAAAATAAAAACCCCGCCTCCATATGGAGGCGGGGTTGCGGTTTTCTCCCTGTTCAGGGCTTGTAGTACATGAGCTCTCTTGCGTAAGGGGCCACGAGCTGCGTGAGCCTCTGTACCTCCTTGTGCTTAAGCGGCATGAACCCCTTTGCCGCCTCGACGTTCTCCTTGAGCTGCTCCACGTCGTCGCACCCTATGACCGCGGCCGTTATCGGCTGGGAGAGGGCGTAGCTGAAGAGGAGATTTTTAGGCGCGTTGAGCCTTCCCCTCAGGTACGTCTTCATGCCGAGGACCCCGATGTCCCTGGCCCCGGCTATGGGCACTATCTCCTCAAGGAAGCACTTGTGCTGCGGCTCCGCGGGGTTTACCGGGATAAGGACGGTATCGAAGTCGAACGCCTCGATGGACCTTCTCAATATGACGGGGTCGTGGTGGCCCGTGATGCCGATGAACCTCACAAGGCCTTTGTCCCTCGCCTCTATGAACGCCTCCATGGCCCCACCCGGGGCGAATATCGAGTTCATCTCCTCTTCGGTCCTTACATCGTGGACCATCCAGAGGTCGAGATACCCGGTTTTCAACTCCTTGAGAGACGCCTCAAGGTGGGCAAGCGCCCCTTTTTTGTCCCTTGCGTGGGATTTGCTCGCAAGGAAGACCCTCTCCCTCTTGCCCTTGAGGGCGGCCCCGTAGTAGGACTCGCTCCCGTCGTATGCCCTCGCGGACTCGAAGTAGTTCACGCCGAGGTCCAGGGCCGCGTTTATGAGGGCGTCGGCCTCTTTTTCATGGCCAAAGGTCCTTAAAACGCCCTCTCCGCCGAGCCCGAGTATCGTTATCTCCACGTCCGTCTTGCCGAGCCTTCTCCTGGGGATTTCCGTTCTTTCCATGTGATTATTATACCGGCGCCGTCTCCTCGATTCCATGATTTATAGCATGAACTCCTGCTTTTGGCGAGCGAATTTTGAGGAGCGGGGAGGGCATTACACCAGCGCGAGGGCGGCGCAAGGGAATCGGACTGAAACGCCTTTTCAATGGTGTCCGTTCCTCTGTTCAGTATTCAGCGGCAGGCAGACGGTAAAGACCGACCCCTTGCCGGGTTCGCTCTCGACCTCCACGCGCCCGCCGTGCGCCTCGACTATCGAGCGGACTATCGAGAGGCCGAGGCCGCTGCCTACGGTAACGTTGCGGGCCGCGTCCACGCGGTAGAACCTGTCGAATATC
>JACRLF010000078.1 GCA_016235365.1 Deltaproteobacteria bacterium
AAGAAGTGGATAGGCCAGACCGCGACCGCCCTGGCCGTGGTAACGCTTCTCTCAACTACCATGATCCTCGTCACGCGGGCCTCGGAGGCCGGGCACGCGCCGTTTTCAAACCTGTACGAGTCGATGGTCCTCTTCGTCTGGGCCTTGAACGTGGGGTATCTGGCCATGGAGTACAGGCACAGGTTCAAGGTCATCGGGGTCGTGGTGATGACGATAGAGTTCCTCTCCATGGTGGCGGCCTCGCTCCTGCCGTACAGGTTCAAAAGCGTGGAGCCGCTGAACCCGGCGCTCCAGAACAAGTGGCACTGGATGATGGACCTCCTGAGGCCGATGGGCATGGATAAGTACGCCATAGGCTGGCTTGACTTCCATGTCTTCACCACCTTTGTCGGCTACGCCGCGTTCGCCATATCGTTCGGGCTGAGCCTGATGTACCTGCTCAAGTACATGTCCGAGTCAAGGGGCGGAAGCGGGTCCATACTCGCCGCCTTCCCGGACGCCGACACCCTGGACGAGCTGAGCTACAGGGCCATAGCCTGGGGGTTCCCTTTCCTCGCCACCGGCATAGTGTCGGGGGCCGTATGGGCGAATTACGCCTGGGGCACGTACTGGAGCTGGGACCCGAAAGAGACGTGGTCATTGATAACCTGGTTTATCTACGCCGCGTACCTGCACGCGAGGGTCACCAGGGGGTGGAGGGGCAAGAGGGCCGCCTATCTCTCGATAGCCGGCTTCCTCGCGGTCATATTCCTTTACTGGGGCGTAAGCTTCATCCTCCCGGGGCTCCACGCATACGCATAGCCGGTGAAAAAAGAGGCTGAGAGGTCGTGACGGATGAGCGAGACCGATAAGAACCAGGGGAGCGGAGGCGGCCTGCCGAAGGCGGCGGTAATAGGGATAGTCGCCGTCATCGTCATAGCCGTGGCCGTTATCGTGCTATCGGGCCGCAGGCACTACGAGCCGGTGGCGGCCGGTACCGAGGCCATGGACTTCACCCTGCCGGACATGAACGGCAAGATGGTAAGCCTCAAGGACTTCCGCGGCAAGGTCGTCTTCCTCAACTTTTGGGCCACGTGGTGCAAGCCCTGTGAAGAGGAGATACCGTCGATGCGCGCCCTCTACGAAGGGCTCAAGGATTGGCCCTTCGAGATAATCGCCGTGAGCCTCGATAAGGAGAGCGCGCCAGTGGCGGCCTTTGCGAAAAAATACAACATCAATTTTATCGTGCTGCGCGACGCCAACGGCAAGGTAAAGGAACGGTACAAGACCACCGGCGTGCCGGAGACGTTCATCATAGACCAGAACGGCATGATAGCCGAGAAGGTCTGGGGCCCGAGGGACTGGTCAAACCCGTCCTCCATAACCACGATAATAGACCTGGTGAAAAACGGCCCCAAGACCGGGGAATACTACAAGGCGCGCAAGACGGGCGGGTAATCTAACAGGCTGTTGAAAAAGTCCATCTACTGCGTTGTCATCGTCGCTCGTCACTGCGGCGTATGGACGAAATACGCCTCATTCCTCGCTCCTCGACGCCTTGTATCTGGAGCTTTTTGAACAGCCTGAACGGACGCGAGGGTTTTTCAACAACCTGCTAAAGCCGCTAAGGCATGCCAATACGCGCGGAAGAACGGGCGGCCCTGATGTGGCGGGGGCTTCCGGGGAGTATCCTGAAGGATGACTAACGAAGTTTCCATACCGCTTGCTTTCCTTGGGGGGGTGCTCTCATTCGTATCCCCGTGCGTCCTGCCGCTGGTGCCTTCCTACATATCCTTCGTCACGGGGATATCGTTTGAGGAGCTTACGAACAACAACGCGACGGAACTGAAGAGGGTGATACTCCTCAATTCCGTCATGTTCATCCTCGGCTTCTCCACCGTATTCGTCGTTATACTCGGCTCCTCGGCCCAGCTCTTCGGCACGTTCTTCATGGAGTACCAGGACGTCGTCCGCAAGATAGGCGGCGTCATAATAGTCCTGCTCGGCATCCACATCATAGGGATAATAAACCTCAAGATGCTGCAGAGGGACAAGAGGCTCCATTTCTTCAGGGAAAAGCCATCGGGGCTCCTCGGCTCGTTCCTCGTCGGCATAGGTTTCGCGGCCGGCTGGACGCCGTGCATCGGCCCGATACTATCCGCCATATTCGCGGTGGCGGCCACTTCAGGCAACCCGTGGTCAGGGACCATCCTCTTCATCGCCTACTCCGCCGGCCTCGCCATACCCTTCATGCTTACCTCCTTCGGCATAAACACCTTCCTCAAGCACTTCAACAGACTCAAAAGGCACATGCGCGTCGTATCGATAATCTCCGGCGTATTTCTTATTTTAACTGGCCTCTTGATATTTTTCAATTCCTTTGCTATTATAACCGGGTACATGGACAGTTTGCTGCCGCGATTCAACTGAGCAGGCGTGGTGGAAGGGCGTGTAGGGCGCGGGAGGCGATGGTGTGCTGAGGGGGGGAGGGGCGTCCTGGGCGCGGTAGGCGCCGGGGAGCGTGCGGGGTGTCAGGGGTGGGCTTGTCTGCCGGGGCTTCCTGCCTGCCGAGACGCGACCATTGAGTTGGCGGAGGGGGGCGATGGGGGGCATTAGGGGCGTTGGAGGCAATCCTGCCTGCCGATGTTTCCTGCCCGACGAAGCGTCCATTGTGCCGAGGCTCGGCCCTGCGTCGGTTGCGAAATACCGTCCGCGGCCCGGTCTATACCCGTCGAATTTTGTACACACGGCTCAAAGGTTATTTCGCAATCTTGCGAAATAACGTGCAATTGCGTGACAAAAACAGAGGGTGGTGCGTATGAACAAGCTCGTCGTAGAGATCTATGCGAAAAAGGACTGCTCCTACTGCGAATCCGCGAGGGAGGAGAACTGCGACCTCTGCAAAGAGGTCAAGGCCGTCGTCGGCAGGGTGAATACGGACATACCTTTTCAGTGCAAAGAGGTCGACATAAGCACGAGCGAGGAACTTTTAAGACGGTACAAGGGCGATATCCCGACCATCTTCATCAACGGCAAGAAGGCCTTCAAGTTCAAGATCGACGAGTCGGAGTTCAGGAAGAGGGTAAGGAAAGAGATAATAAGGGCCGGGCTTGAGAGGCTCGGCAAGAAGCGTCAGTACAGCAGCTGACCCTCATTACCTTTAAATAAGCCCCTTTTTGAGATAGGCGGCATAAACTGGCCCGTTGCCCTGTTTCCCTTTTAACGATGCATGGGACGGGCCGCATATATTGCCGCCGGGGCAAGCGGGCAAAGATGGAGAGTCCTCCCTGGCAGTATTGCATTCCGCCCGACCGAGGGGTTTGACGCTGCGGGCTCAGCGCCTGCGCGCAAAATCCTGTTTTGTTATCCTGTAAAATAATCATCCATACCGTCCATCGGCCCTGCCCCGCGGGCTTTTTCACTCCGTTTAGCAGGTTGTTGAAAAACCCTCGCGTCCGTTCAGGCTGTTCAAAAAGCTCCCGACCCACGCCACTTGGCGTGGGTGCCCCGAAGGCGTCGAGGAGCGAGGAATGAGGCGTATTTTGTCCATACGCCGCAGTGACGAGCTATTACCCCTCCGGCGGAAGGATTAAAATTCCCCGATAGCCAAGCTGCGGGGAGGAGCGAGCTATGCTTGTTCATTGACGACGCCGCAGAGGAGGTTTTTTGAGCGGCCTGCCAAGCCCTCTATCCCGGCGCGGCCAAGACGTGCAGGGTCGTGCAAGGCTCCGGGGGCTGGAAAAATGCGCTAAACTTGCTTTTTAATTAGAAATTAGTTATATTTTTTTGGTAGTGTGGGTGTGGCTTTATGGCCTGCCAACGCGCTGTTTAAGGGCGCTATCCTGTTCCCCGGCACGGTCCTGCGGTACGGGTGTTTTGAAAATGCGTAATGACCGCATGTGCTTTGGCCACGGCGCGGGGTCAGCGAGCCAAGATGAGAAGAATTAATATTTTGCCTTTTGAAGCCCCCTTTGTATGGTCCGAGGGGAGCGTCAAGAATATATTGACATGCCTGGCTACGGCGCTTTTCCTCCTCTATCCGGCGGTCTCGTTCTGCGAGGTCGCCAGGATAGACGAGGTGGTCGTCTCCGCGCCGCCGGCCCTCAAGGTCTCTTTCAAGGTCAAGGACGCGTTCACGCCGGATATCGAAGAGGCGGTGAGAAGCGGCATCCCGACCTCCTTCAACTTCATCATCGAGCTTAACAGGGTGAGGCCGCTCTTCTTCAACGAGACCGCCGGCACATGGGTCTTCAGGCATACCGTCAAGTACGATTCGCTCAAGGACGAATACGAGGTGAGCCTCGACGAGGCCGATGGCGGCGCTGTAAGGACAAAGGACTTCAGGGAGATGCAGAGGCTGATGACGACGTGCTCCTCGATCCCCCTCATCCCCGGGAGCCTTCTGTCCAGGGGAGACGGATACGAGCTCAGGATAATGGCGCAGTTGCGCACCGCGGAACTGCCGTTCATGCTCGATTACGTCCTGTTTTTCATCAGGTTCCGGGACTTCAAGACCGATTGGTATACCTACAGGTTCACGCTGTAACCAATTATATCATAATACTTATGAACGATAGAGAGAAGACCGAAGCCGAGCACAAAAGACGCCGCAGGGAGTTGTACATAATACTCCTGATAGTGCCCGCCATCGTCCTGCTCTCGTACATAGAGACGCACATCTCCAAGATAAGCGGCAACGTGCCGCTCCCGACCAACATATTCCTGTGGGGCCTGATAAACCTAAACATAATCCTGCTCATACTCCTTATCTTCCTCGTCCTGCGCAATACCGTCAAG
>JACRLF010000012.1 GCA_016235365.1 Deltaproteobacteria bacterium
GTCGCTATGGAGGCTATCTCCCTCACCCCGTCGTCGGTGTAGGAGACCTCTATGCCCTCGGTCTCGAGCAGGGCCTTGTACTGCTTCAGGAGCGCGTTCTCCGGCTCGGTCAGTATCCTCATGAAGTCCTCCTCCACGAGCGGCTCGAGCTCCACCCGTATGGGGAACCTGCCCTGGATCTCCGGTATGAGGTCCGAGGGCTTTGTGACATGGAAGGCGCCTGAGGCTATGAAGAGTATGTGGTCGCTCTTGACCATCCCGTACTTGGTGTTGACGGTGGAGCCCTCCACTATCGGGAGGAGGTCCCTCTGAACCCCTTCCCTCGAAATATCCGGGGTGGCTCCGGCCTGCCTCCCGGCGATCTTGTCTATCTCGTCGATGAAGACTATGCCCGACTGCTCCACCCTCTCAACGGCCTCCTTAACGACCCTCTCCATGTCTATGAGGCGCTGGGTCTCTTCCTGCGTCAGCATCTCGAATGCCTCCGGGACCTTCACCTTCCTCTTCCTCGTCTTCTTAGGGAAGATGTTGCTGAAGATGTCCTTCAAGTTCATGTCCACCTCTTCCATGCCTGAGGAAGAGAGCACCTCGATGGAGGGCATCTTCTGCTGCTCGGCCGTCTCTATCTCCACCACCCTGTCGTCGAGTTTTCCCTCCCTTAAGAGCGACCTCAGCTTGTCGCGGGTCGACTTCTGAAGCTCCCTCTCCTTCAAAACGGCGTCCTTGTCCGCCGCCTGGTAGGGGGGCTGGACCACCGGAGGGAGGAGGCAGTCAAGGAGCCTCTCCTCGGCGGACTCGCGCGCCTTGACCCTGACCGTCACCTTCTCCTCGTCCTTGACCATCTTGACGGAGAGCTCGGTCAAGTCCCTTATGATGGATTCCACGTCCTTGCCGACGTAGCCGACCTCGGTGAACTTGCTCGCCTCGACCTTTATGAACGGGGCCTGGGCGAGCTTTGCGAGCCTCCTCGATATCTCGGTCTTGCCCACGCCCGTGGGCCCGATCATTATGATGTTCTTCGGGTATATCTCCTCGCGTATCCCGTGGCTCACCTGCTGGCGCCTCCACCTGTTCCTCAATGCGATGGCGACGGCCCTCTTGGCGTTCCTCTGGCCTATTATGTACTTGTCGAGCTCGGAGACTATCTCTCTGGGCGTGAAACTTTTCATACCGTACCTTGCCGTATATTATTTATGGGTGCCTCTAAAAATTAGATATTTTTTCCGAGGTCGAGGCGGGGTGAAAATAAAAAGCGGAGCATATATGCTAATATGTGAGCATTTTTATTTTCGCCCTAACAAAGAGATCGGGAAAAAGAGCAATTTTTAGAGACACCCTTATTCCGAAAGCTCCTCGGCGGTTATATGCGCGTTGGTGTATATGCATATCTCGGAAGCGGTCTTTATAGCCTCCTCGGCTATCGTCTTTGCGTCAAGGGCCGTGTGGCGCAAAAGCATCTTTGCCGCGGCCAGCGCGTACGGGCCGCCGGAGCCTATGGAGGCTATGCCTTCCTCCGGCTCGATGACGTCCCCGTTGCCGGAGATTACAAAGGTATGGTCCATGTCCGCCACTACAAGGAGGGCCTCGAGCCTCCTTAAGACCCTGTCCGTCCTCCAGTCCTTGGCAAGCTCCACCACCGCCTTTGTTATGTTCCCCCTCGATTCATCGAGCTTGGACTCGAACTTGTCAAATAGCGTCATGGCATCGGCGGTGGACCCGGCGAAACCGGCCAGCACCTTGCCATCCCGCATCCTCCTCACCTTGACCGCGCCTTTTTTCATTACGGTCGTTCCAAGCGTGATCTGACCGTCGCCGGCTATGGCCACGCGGCCGTCCCTTCTGACGGATATTACGGTAGTACCATGGAATTCAGGCAAAAAGGCCTCCTTTTCCCAGTAGTTGAAAAAAAGTCCTTTGAGTTTTTCCGCATCCTGCCAATGCCCTCTGCCGCCGCCGTTTGCGTTTTACCTCCGTAACCAGCGGAAAACGGCCCCTATTTCTTCTTCGCCAGCGGGTGCGCCCTGTCGTAGGCCTCCATCATGGACGCGATGGACACCCTTGTGTATCTCTGAGTGGTCGATAGCTTGCTGTGCCCGAGCATCTCCTGGATGCTCCTGAGGTCGACCCCGGCGTCAAGCAGGTGCGTTGCGAACGTATGCCTCAGCGCGTGCGGGGTCGGGGTCTTATCTATCCCGCTCTTCAATACGTACTTCTTGACAAGCCTCTGCACCGTCCTCTGGGAGACCCTGCCCTTACCCCTGGCGCCCGTAAAAAGCGGCGCGTCGGCGGTAGCCCCAGCCCTGTGCGCGCCGATATATGCCATGAGGGCGTCCCTTGCATGTACCCCGATATAGGCGATACGCTCCTTGCCCCCCTTGCCGAGCACCTTTATCGTGCCGGACGAGAGGTCTACGTCCTTCATGTCGAGGCCCGTAAGCTCGCTCACCCTTATCCCCGAGGAATAGAGCGCCTCGAGTATCGCAAGGTCCCTTTTCGCCGTGGCCGCCTCGATATCCCCCGGGGCCTCCACGAGGCATTCGGCCTCTTCCACGGTCAGCACCGGGGCGAGCATCTTTTCGACCTTCGGCGCAGGCACAAGCTCGGCCGGGCTGTACGTCAGGACCCCTTTTGTCATGAGGAACCTGAAAAAAGACCTTATGGAAGAGAGCTTCCTTGCTACGGTAATCTTCTTGCATTCGCAACGGAGCTTGTAGACAAAGGCGGTTACGTCGGCCGCGCTTATGGCATTCACGTCCACCCCGCCCCTATCATTCACGCCGCCGCTCACACCCCCTGCCTCACGCACGCCAGGGGCCGCGTGGGCCGGCCCCGCCAAAAACCGATGGAACTCCATGAGGTCCCCACGATAAGAGAGGATCGTCTGCCTCGACGCGTTCCTCTCTATCTCAAGGTATCTCAGGAAGTCCTCGATACGGCCAAGCATAGGACAGCCGACCCCTCATTTTAAAAAATAGCCATTTTCCGGAATGATTGCCTTATAACATCAAAAGATGAAAGCTTCAACGGTTTTTTAACGTTCCGGCCCCCCAACGGCCGTCAATGGAGTAGCCTGCCCAACCTTCTGAACCTCACCCAGTGGTCTTCCCTGTCCCACGACCAGTATATGAACAGGGCCTTTCCCTTTATATCGGAAATCGGCACAGGCCCCCAGTACCTCGAGTCATAGCTCCTGTCGCGGTTGTCCCCCATGGCGAATACCATGCCCTCGGGGACGGTGTAGGGCCCGAAGTTGTAGTTCCTCTCCGTCTCCTCGCCCAGGACGCCGCCCTTGTAGACCGCGTAAGGGCCGTCCGCCTTCCGGTCGTTTACGTACAAGACCTTGTCCCTCAGCTCAACCCTGTCGCCCGGAAGCCCGACGGCCCTCTTTATGTAGTCCTTGGACCTGTCGCCGGGGAAGCGGAAGACTATGATGTCCCCCCGGCGTATCGTACCCCACGAACGTACGAGCTTCGTGTCGAAAAACGGCACCGGCGCCCCGAAAACCCTTATCACGGCGGGCCGTGGCACCTGAAGCCCGTAGGCGAACTTGCTGACTATTATATGGTCGCCTATCAGGAGGGTATCCTCCATCGAGCCCGAAGGTATCTTGAACGCCTGTATGACGAACGTCCTTATAAGGAGCGCCAATATAAGCGCTATTATTACAGCCTCGGCTATCTCCCTCGCGTAACTGCCGGTTGCGCCCCCTGGCGCCTCTTTTACCGCCTTGCTCACGCCCTCTCTACCCCCTCCGTTGATTTCCCTCTCCCTAACTGACCTTCAGTACCGCTAAGAACGCCTCCTGCGGGAGCTCGACCTTGCCGACCTGCTTCATCCTCTTCTTGCCCTCTTTCTGTTTCTCAAGGAGCTTCCTCTTCCTGGTTATGTCCCCGCCGTAGCACTTGGCCGTGACGTTCTTCCTCAGCGCCTTCACGCGGCCTGGATTACGACCTCGAACATCTGCCTCGGTATTATCTCCTTCATCTTCTCGGCCAGGTCCTTGCCCCTGGCGTAGGCCTTCTCCCTGGGCGCTATGAGCGAAAGGGCGTCGACCTTCTCGCCGTTTATCAGGATGTCGAGCCTTATGAGGTCGGACTTCCTGAAGTCCAGGTACTCATAATCCATCGAGGCGTACCCCCTGGTGAGGGTCTTGAGCTTGTCGTAGAAGTCGAGCACTATTTCGTTGAGCGGTATCTCGTATACGACCATGACCCTGGTCTGGGACAGGTACTTTATCTCCCTCTGGACCCCGCGCCTGGCCTCGCACAGCCCTAATATCGCCCCCAGGAACTCCGAAGGCATATGGACGGTGGCGGTTATGAAAGGCTCCTCTATGAATTCTATGTGCTGGGGCGGGGGGAGGTTCGAGGGGTTGTCCACCATCACCACCGTCTTATCCGTCTTCGTGACCCTGTATATGACCGTGGGGGCGGTGGTTATAAGCTCGAGGTCGTACTCCCTCTCGAGCCTCTCCTGGATTATCTCCATGTGGAAGAGGCCTAAGAAGCCGCACCTGAAGCCGAAGCCGAGGGCAAGGGAGGTCTCCGGCTCGAACGTGAACGACGAGTCGTTCAAACGGAGCTTCACGACCGCCTCCTTCAAGTTCTCGTACTGCGCGGAGTCCACGGGGTAAAGGCCGCTGAATACCATGGATTTCGCCGCCTTGTAGCCCGCCAGAGGCTCTGACGTCGGGTTGTCGGCGTCGGTTATGGTGTCGCCGACGTTGGTCTCCCGGACCTCCTTTATGCCCGCGATGACGAAGCCGACCTCGCCGGCCCCCAACCCGTCTATCTCCGTGGGGTGGGGCGTGAAGACCCCGACCTTGTCGACCTCGAAGGTCTTGCCCGTGGCCATGAACTTTATCCGCGTGCCCTTCTTTACCACGCCGTCGTAAACCCTTATCTGCACGACCACGCCCTGATAGGTGTCGTACCAGGAGTCGAAGACAAGCGCCTTGAGTGGCCTGTTAATATCCCCGGCCGGCGGGGGGATCCTCTTTACTATCGCCTCGAGGATGTCCTTTATGCCTATGCCTTCCTTGGCGCTGGCGAGCACCGCGTCCGAGGCGTCGAGCCCGAGCACGTCCTCTATCTCCTCTTTTATCCTCTCCGGCTCGGC
>JACRLF010000090.1 GCA_016235365.1 Deltaproteobacteria bacterium
CCGGATTACTACAGGTGGAACCAGTGGATATTCCTCAAGCTATATGAAAAGGGGCTCGCGTACAAGAAACGCTCGTCCGTGAACTGGTGCCCCGGGTGCTCCACTGTCCTCGCCAACGAGCAGGTCGAGGACGGCGGTTGCTGGAGGTGCGCTTCAACTGTAGAGACGAAGGAGCTTGAGCAGTGGTTCCTGAAGATAACCGCTTACGCGCAGGAGCTTCTCGACTTTACCTATAAGATGGACGGCTGGCCGGAGCGCGTCCTCGTCATGCAGAGGAACTGGATAGGCAGGAGCGTCGGGGCCGAGGTGGACTTCAAGGTCGAGGGCTCAAGTGAGTCTATAAGGATATTCACCACAAGGCCCGATACCCTCTACGGCGTCACGTTCATGAGCCTTGCCGCCGGGCACCCGGCCGTGGACAGGATAACCGCCGCTGACAGGAGGGCGGAGGTCGAGCTTTTCGTCTCGAGGGTCAAAGGGGCCTCGCGCGCCCCCGGCGCGCAGGAGCCTGTAAAGGAAGGGGTCTTCACCGGCGCCTGCTGCGTTAACCCGCTTACCGGGGCGAAGGTCCCGGTGTATGTAGCCAACTTCGTCCTCATGGAGTACGGCACCGGCGCGGTGATGGCCGTCCCGGCCCACGACCAGAGGGACTTCGAGTTCGCAAAGGCGTACGGCCTGTCTATCAATGTCGTCATAAACCCGTTGGATAAGGCCCTCGATCCAGGGACGATGGAGTCGGCCTATACGGATGACGGTGTGATGGTAAACTCCGGGCAGTTCGACGGCATGAAAAACACCGAGGCCGTCGAGGGTATAATCGGCCTGATAGAGTCCAGGGGCGCGGGCAGGCGGACGGTGACGTACAGGCTCCGGGACTGGGGGATCTCAAGGCAGAGGTACTGGGGGTGCCCGATACCAATGGTCTACTGTACCTCCTGCGGCACGGTCCCCGTGGCTTACGAAGACCTGCCGGTGGTGCTCCCCGAGGACGTGTCGCTCACTGGCAAGGGGATGTCGCCGCTTGCCGCCACACCCGGCTTCGTCGATGTGAAGTGTCCCAGGTGCGCGGGGCCGGCCAGACGCGAAACCGACACAATGGATACCTTTGTAGACTCGTCCTGGTACTTCCTCAGATATATCTCTCCGAAGGAGCTTAAAACCCCTTTTAACAGCGAGGAAGCCGGGTACTGGATGCCGGTTGACCAGTACATAGGCGGGATAGAGCACGCGGTGATGCACCTGCTCTACGCGAGGTTTTTCACCAAGGCCCTGCGCGACATGGGCCTGCACGGCTTCGATGAGCCCTTCAGGAACCTCCTGACCCAGGGCATGGTCTGCAAGGAGATACTGAGGTGCCCTGTCCACGGATACCTCTATCCAGAGGAGGACAGGGACGGTAGGTGCGTCCATTGCGGGGCCGCGGTAGAGGCCGGGGCCGTTGAGAAGATGTCGAAGTCGAAGAAGAACGTCGTGGACCCGGACAGGATAATAAGGGAGTACGGGGCCGATACCACCCGCCTCTTCTCGCTCTTCGCCGCTCCGCCGGAGAAGGACCTCGACTGGAGCGAGGAGGGGGTCGAGGGCTCTTACAGGTTCCTCGGCAGGGTCTGGAGGCTTGTCGTTGAGAACATGGAACTCCTCGATGGGAGGGCCGCCTACGACCCGGCAACCGACGGCCCGTTGGACGGAGGGCTCAGGGAGATGCGCCGCGTGACGCACAGGACGATAAGGAAGGTCACGCAGGATATAGAGGAACGGTTCCACTTCAATACCGCGATAAGCTCGATAATGGAGCTATGCAACGGACTGTACCAGTTCCCCGGAGGGCTTGATAAGACGGCCGGCCCGCTCAAGCTCAAGGTCTTCAGGGAGGCCATAGAGGCGGTGGTGCTTCTCCTTTCGCCCTTTGCCCCCCATATCGCCGAAGAGCTATGGGAGAGGCTCGGCAACCAAGTCCCCCTCTACAGGACCCCGTGGCCGGAGGCGGCAGAGGACGCGCTCGTTAAGGATGAGGCGACCATAGTCGTACAGATAAACGGCAAGCTCAGGAGCAAGGTCACAGTCCCGGTGGATTCCGGCAGGGATTTTGTAGAGAGGGCCGTGATGAATGATGAGAAGTCGGCGGAATGGCTCAAGGGCAAGACCATAAAGAAGTTCGTCTACGTCCCCAATAAGATAGTCAATATCGTGGTGGGTTGAGGTTATGGCGAAGAGGCTCCTTTATATCTGCGCGGCTTTGATGATGGCGGCGCTTGTCACCGCTATCGGAGGGTGCGGGTACCATATCGCCGGCAAGGGCGGGGCCATGCCGGGCGGAATAAAATCGGTCTCCATCCCGGTATTCACCAACACCACCGCCAAGCCTGACATAGAATCGGTCCTTACCTCGGCGTTCGTGAACGAGTTCATCACGACTGTAGAGGTAAAGGAAAAGAGCGACGCCCTCATGCAGGTGACTATCAAATCATATACCCTGACCCCTGTATCCTACACCAGGAGCGACGTGAACCAGGAGTACAGGCTGACGGTGGTATTGTCAGTCAGGCTCTACAAGAAAGAGAACGACGCGCCCGGCAAGCTCCTCTGGTCGGACGAGAACATAGTCGACAGAGAGGACTACATCGTCAACAGCTTGGACGTTGCCGCCACAAGGGACAGGGAGACGGAGGCGCTCAAAAAGCTCGCCAAAGACACCGCCAGGCTGACAAAAGAGCGCATACTCGAGGATTTTTAGGCCGCGGCTTTCCAGCGCGGATTATTCTTTAACGGATAACGGTCATGTCCCTGAAGCCCATCTACTACATATACGGGAGCGACGATTACCTCGCTGAGGAGGCGCTCAACTCCATCAAGGCCGAGGCCCTGAAGGGCGGCATGGAGTCGATGAACTACCAGTCCTTCGACGCAAGGGGGATGGACGCCTCCGAGGTCGTCTCGGCCGCCTATACGCTCCCGGCGTTCTCGGACAGGAGGGTGGTCCTCATCAGGGGCGCGGATGGGCTCAAGGCCGTCCAGGAGAAGGGGTTGATGGAGTACGTCTCAAACCCGTCGCCATCCACCTGCCTTGTCTTCGTATCCGGCGCGTCCAAGGTCGACAAAGGGTCTGCCTTCATAAAGGCGCTGAACGAGAGAGGGTACCTCAAGGCGTGCAACCGCCTGAACTCCGTGGAGTTGTCCTCATGGATAAAAAAAGAGGCCAAGAGGCAGGGGAAAGCAATCACCGAGGGGGCCGCGCGCAAGCTTGTATCGATCGTTGGCGACAGGCTCCGGGACATAAAGGGCGAGCTCGACAAGCTCGCGCTCTACACGGGGGAGCAGGACGGGATAAGCGAGGCCGATATCGACTCCGCGGTGCTCGACCTGAGGGAGGAGACGGTCTTCGGGCTTTCGGACGCCTTGGGGGCCAGGGACGTCAAAAAGGCGCTCAGGATATACTCCAAGGTCTCTGACACGGACACGCTCAAGATACTCGGCGCGATATCGAGGCATATAAGGATACTGCTCAAGTTGAAGGCTCTTTTGAGGAAGAAGGCCGTCCCCCAGGCCATGGCCTCTTCCATAGGCGTCAGCCAGTACTTCCTGGAGAATTACATAAAGAGCAGCCGCCGTTTTACCGAGGCCGAGCTTGAGAGGGCCGTCTTCGCGCTCCACAGGGCGGATGCTGACCTGAAAACCGGGAGGGCGCCGGAGGCGGTGGTGATGCCGAGGCTTATAATCGAGCTTTGCGCAATGATGTGAAAGGGACTGCGTAAGACGCTTCTCAAAATAAAATATGCCCTCCACGGTTCTACCGTGGAGGGCATATTTTATTTTCAAGTGGTTTTTTCGGCGTTATGAAGACCCTATGGGTTTAAACCTATAGGATCCGTTCTTTTTTCCAAAACGCGCATGCCGCGCCGACAATCCCAGCCATTTATGGCTGGGTAATCGAACGTTCTGAAACCCCTTGGGTCTTTAGCCCTGCGAGGTTTCATTTTTTTAACGTTCTGAAGCCTCTTGGGCTTTTTAGCCCTGCGAGGTTTCACTTGAAACGCCGCTCTTACGGACGCGGGAGGGCGGTTACTTGGGCTGTACAGCGCCAGCGGCCTTTACGAGCCTTGATATCTTCCTTGACGCGTTGTTCCTGTGTAGGACCTTCCTGGTAACCGCCTTGTCCAGAAGGGAGATGGCCTTTTTAAGGCTGGTCTGCGCCTCATCGGCCTTCCCGGCCACGGCCGCCTCGGTGACCTTCCTGATGATGGTCTTCAAATTAGACTTCGTGGAGGCGTTGCGCTGCCTCCTCTTTTCGCTCTGTCTGTGCCTTTTTATGGCGGACTTATGGTTAGCCAATCAAATACCTCCGTTGATTTTAAAAGTCCCTCCGGGCAGTTCCCCAGAGAGCCGATCTATCCGTTCGCAGTCCAGGCGGCCCACGTCCGGGCCGTTATTTTTCTTCTACCCCTTGAATTTCAAACTGTGTTAAGGTTATGCACGCTCTGTCTGGAAAATACGCCGGTTGAAAAACAATACAAAATAATACAGTTTCCAGGAAGAGTTGTCAAGAATATAAGTTGCCGGAGGGTATGTCGGGGGTATGACGGACAAGTCAAGCCACGAGAGGAAGATTACCGGGGCGGCCTCCATCGTAGGCGCGGCTACGGTATTCAGCAGGGTGCTCGGCTACACAAGGGACGCGGCGATAGCCTATGTCTTTGGCGCCGGGATGTATACGGACGCCTTTTTCATGGCCTTCCGGATAGCGAACCTCCTCCGTAGGCTTGTTGGAGAGGGGGCGCTGACCTCTTCCTTCATACCCATATTCACGGACGAGTTGAACAGGCGCGGCAAGGAGGAATGGGGATGATATTTTCCAGGGAGATAGTCTGGCTGATGTCCCCGGGGTTCGCCAGGGACCCCGAGAAGTTCTCCATAACCGTCAGCCTCACAAGGCTCATGTTCCCGTACATGCTCTTTATCGGCCTTATGGCCATGGCAATGGGGGTCCTCAACTCGTTGAGGCATTTTACCGCCCCGGCGATCTCCCCGATATTCCTGAGCCTGGCGGTGATAGCCTCGATATTCGTCATAGCCCCTTTTTTGCAGACCCCGGTATACGCCCTTGCCATAGGGGTCATAATCGGAGGTGCGCTGCAGTTCCTTGTCCAGCTCCCCTATCTCAAGCGGCACGGTTTTTTGCCCCTCCCTTCTTTAAATTTCAGCGACCCGGCGATAAAGAGGATACTCGTCCTGATGGGGCCGGCGGCCGTGGGGGTAGGGGTCTACCAGCTCAATATCTTCGTGACCATCTGGTTCTCTTCGCAACTGGCCGAAGGGAGCGTCTCATACCTCTACTACGCCAGCAGGCTGATGGAGCTGCCGCTCGGCGTCTTCGGCGTGGCGGTGACCACGGCCGTGCTCCCGAGCCTCTCGGAGCAGGTCTCGAAAAAAGAGTGGGACGGCTTCAGGCGCTCGCTCTCCTTCGCGGTGCGCATAGTCAACTTCGTGAACATCCCTGCCACCGTCGGGCTCTTCGTATTGAGCTACCCGATAGTGGACCTCCTCTTCAGGAGGGGTGAGTTCGGCTCGGCGGCCGCCAACGGAACGTCGGTTGCGCTATATTACTACACAATCGGCCTTGTGCCGGTATCGGTTTCGAGGGTGCTTACGGCGGTCTTCTATTCGCTCAAGGACACGGCCACTCCGGTCCTGATAGCCCTCGTATCGCTCATATTCAACGTCGTCTTCTGCTTTATCCTCGTGGGCCCGCTGAGCTACGGGGGGCTCGCGCTCGCCACCTCGCTCTCGGCGACCGTAAACTGCGCCGTGCTCCTCGTGGTGCTCAAGAAGAGGTTCGGACGCTTCGGCGGCGGCCTTATACTCACTTCGGCGCTAAAGTCCACGGCGGCGTCCGCCGTAATGGGGGCGCTTATCTACCTCGTCATCCGCGTGGCCGGTTTCGAGGGGATGGGTTCGGCGGCAAGGGTGCTTGTCATGGCCTCCGCGCTCGTTGTCGGGGTAGTGACGTATATAGCGTCTTCGAGGGCCTTGAAGACGGAGGAAATGGCGTTTTTAAAAGGCTTTTTGAAGAAAAGGGGGTAGACGGGGCCAGGGAAATCCGCCCAAATGAAAGAGAGGGAAAAAGTCTGCAACTTATTGATTTTAGAGGGGAAAATGCTGATTAAAAATTAGGCAATCTGCCAAACCCCATGTGTTTAGGAACGGGGCTTTTTTGCATCGGGCGGTTTTTCAACAAGTTATCCACAGCAAGTGGGGACATCTCTTCAAGGGGTTGGTTTTTTTGATTTTTTTTCTTTCGCCTTTGCCTCGCCCCAGAGTCGCTCCATCTCCTCTATCGGGGTAGATGAGAGGTCCCGGCCCCGGCCGCTTATCTCTTTTTCCACGTGGTGGAAACGGGTTATGAACTTGCCGATGGTCTTTCTCAGGGCGTCCTCGGGGTTCACCTCGATGAACCTGCTGATATTCACCACGGTAAAGAGGAGGTCCCCGAGCTCTTCCTCCATTGCGGCGGCGTCCCTCATCCTTAACGCCTCCATGAACTCTTTCAGCTCCTCCTCGAATTTTTTGAGGACCTCATCCACGTCTTTCCAGTCGAAACCGGCTCTGGCGGCCTTCTCACTTATCTTGTGCGCGCGCATGAGCGCCGGGAGTACCTCCGGGACCCCGGAGAGGTACCCGGCCTCCGCGCCCTCCGGCTTTTTCTCACCCTTTTTTATTTCGGCCCACTGCATCAAGACCTCTTCGGAGGTTCTGGCCTCCTTATCGCCGAAGACATGGGGGTGCCTGCGTACCATCTTCTCGTAAGAGCGCTCTATCACGTCGGAGAGGTCGAACTGCCCGGCCTCTTTCGCTATCCGGCTTACGAATATTATCTGGAAGAGGAGGTCTCCAAGTTCCTCCTTTACAGACTCAAATGACCCGGAGTCTATGGCCGAGACGACCTCGTAGGCCTCCTCTATGATGAAGGGCACGAGGCTCGGTAGTGTCTGCTCCCTGTCCCACGGGCACCCCCCCGGCCCCCTGAGCCGCTCCATGAGGCGGGTGAGCTTTCCTATGTCCGGCCTTTTGCCATCCATTATAACGTTACCTGTCCCTGGTTATCCTTGAGAGGTCTTCCCTCGTGTTGACGTTGGTCACGGAGAGGGCCGCGTCGAGCCCCTTGAAGTCCTCTACGGCGAGCCTCCTGACGTCTATCCTGTTGAAAAGGTCCTTTATCCTGAAGTTGCCCTCCTCTATCATGGACCTTATCGGCTTGAGGCATCTCTTGGAGTAGAGGGCGTGCATGGGGTGGAGTTCCGAGCCTATGAACGGGACCACCGCGTCGTATCCGCCCGCGGAGGATATTATTTTGCCTATGGCGTCGGCGTTCAGATATGGCATGTCGCATGCCGTTACGAAGGTATGGTTCGAGCCCGAGTGGAAGATGGCGGTATAGATGCCCCCGAGGCTCCCCGCCCCCTTGATGAGGTCGGACGCGACCCTCACGTCGAGACGCTCGTAGACAGGGACCTCGTTGGCTATGATTATGACGTCGCGGAAGAGGCCCTTGAGGAGCTTTACGCTCCTTTCGATGATAGGCTGGTCCGCTATCTCTATGAAGGCCTTGTTAAAGCCCATGCGGCTGCTCTGGCCGCCGGCTAAAATCGCTGCGGTTAGGTTATGCATAAGTTGCATACTGCACATCAGCTGACTCGACGACCTCCTTGCGGAAGTACCTGCTTAAGTCTTCTGGAGTCCTCAAATCAGCTTTGCGCCCGATGATTCCGCTCAGCTCTATCTCCATGCCCGAGAGCGTAATAAGCCCTGGCACATGCCCCTCCTCGAACTCGACAAGCACGTCCACGTCGCTTCCAGGGCCGAAGTCATCGCGCAATACCGAGCCGAAAAGCGAGAGCTTGCGGATATGGTTCCGGCGGCAAAACCCGGCGATCTTTTCTTTTGATATGTCTATATGAGCTTTAGCCACGATATACCTCCATATTATCAAAGCCCTTTGGCTGCCTCACTT
This sequence comes from Deltaproteobacteria bacterium, assembly GCA_016235365.1. Lineage (GTDB taxonomy): Bacteria > Desulfobacterota > GWC2-55-46 > GWC2-55-46 > GWC2-55-46 > JACRLF01. Next base: position 8,006 of record JACRLF010000090.1, read on the forward strand.
ATCATCTCCCTGCTTAAGAATCTTTTCCAGAGAATCGATAAGCGGCGGGAAGTCATGGCTGACGGTCTCCCAGACGGTTTTCATATCTACGTCGTCATACTCATGTATCAAAAGGTTGCGCATGGCGACCATCTCGCTCCAGGGGAGACGCAATGCGGACTTGGTCTCATCCGAGACCCTGCGCGCCGCCTCGCCTATAATCACAATGCGCCTGATTACGGCGTCCTGACACTGAGTGTCTTTGAGGAAGTCTTCCCTCGGCTTTTTGCCGATATAGCCGAGGGCAAACCGTGAGGCTTCCAGTATGTCGAGCAGGTACACCTTGTCACGCGGCATAGACGATTTCCGCTGAATTCAGGATGGCGTTTCTCCGCATATAATTCCGGCTTGATTCGATCCCCCGGCGGCTTACGAGGTCAACCTTTCGCCCGAAAATAGCCTTCAGATCATCTTCCATATGCACAAGGTCGAACAGGCTGTGCCTTGCCTCCTCATCAAAGGTAACCAGCACGTCTATGTCGCTGTCCGGCCTGAAGTCATCCCTCAAGACCGAGCCGAACAGTGCGAACTCGCGGACTTGCCATTTTTTGCAGAATTCGGCGATCTTATCTTTAGGGATATCTATGTGAGCTTTGGCCATTATTATGCCTCTTCCTTGCGTAAAGGTAGTAGGGTGGGCTCCGCCCACCAAAATATCCGCTACTCACTCCTGTACATGGTGGGCTAAGCCCACCCTACCCGGCTGCCCCCTGGCACCGACACTTCGCCAGCCCCCACGCCCTGCACCGCAGGCAAGTAACTCTTTCGCCTAATGGAGCTTCTTTTCCCAAATCGGACATTTAGCGTATTGCCACCCTCACCCAAACCGCATCCTCTTGGCGTTCTTTTCCCTCCCTCCCGCCCGACCCTCGCGCCTCCACACTCACCCGCGCTTGATCCTCAGCTCTATCTCGCTCGCGTCAGCGCACCCCTTGAGGCTCCGTATCATGCCGATGACCCCGTCCCTTATAAGGTTCTCTATGAACGGCTTGAGCGTCACAGCCGCCCCGTCCACGGTAAGAGAGACGGGGCTTTCCCGGTGTTTTTTAATGATATCTTTTTCTATGAGGCGGGCTATCCCCTTGAAGTCGTCAATGGGGTAGACAGGGGTCTTGCCCTTTCCGGAGATGTCTGCGTCCGTTGCGAACGCGATGAGGTTTTTGTCCTTGGCGCATACAGGAGATGAGGAGTTGGCCTTCCTGACCACCTCTATCTTGGGGAACCGGGACTTCTTGAACCCCTCGGTTATAACGACGTCTACGTCTGAGAGGTGGGCCTCTATTATCCGCTCCGGCGGCCACTCCTTTTTTACGTCCTTTATCACGGCGAACTTGGCGGGGGAGGAGAGAGCCACGGTCGCGGCGCCCGCCTTTTTATGCCTCCAGGAGTCCTTGCCCTCGTGGTCTATCTCAAAGCCGTGGGCGTCATGCTTGATAATGCCCACGGTGTAGCCCTTCCGGCAAAGCTCTCTTATGACCTTTTCAAGGAGTGTGGTCTTCCCGCTGCTGGATTTCCCGACTATGGATACGATTGGCGGCATGGCTCGGCCCCGTTTATCAGGCCGCTGAAAAAGTCCCATCTGCGGCGTTGTCTTCGTCGCTCGTCACTGCGACGTACGAGACGAGTACGCCTCGTTCCTCACTCCTCGACGCCTTGCATCTGGAATTTTTTGAGCAGCCTGAATGAAATCTCCCTGTAGTGCAAACCACAGGGGCTACAGAACGTTGAAAATTTTTGCTTTTTCAGCAACCTGTCAGGAGTTTTTATGCCAGGACTGTAATTTGTTTTATGATACTATGGCGCGCCATGCCGTGTAAATCAATTTCAGCAGGCTGCTGAAAAAGCCCCTGACAGTCATTGCGAGGAGCGGTTTCACGCGACAAAGCAATCTCCAAGATATTGATTTATCAAAAGATGAGATTGCTTCGCTACGCTCGCAAAGACGACTAATCGAGTTTTTCCGCAACCTGTTCATATCCTTTAAGATCGGCGTTTTCCTTGCGGCCTTGACCGTTGTTCAAGACCCGTGGTAGAGTTAGACGATGGGAAGGGCGATTGACGACAGGCAGAGGCTCCTGAGGGGCCTGCCATCGGTGGACGAGCTTCTAAGGGACGATGAGTTGAGGAGGAGCGCCGCGGTCTGCGGTGCTTCCACGGCGATTATGACCGAGTCAGTTAGAGGGGCCCTTGAAGAGATCAGGGCCAGGATGCTCTCCGGCGCGCTCCATGAGGTTACAATAGATGATATAAGGGGGGCCGTTGCCGCGCGGATGAAGGGGGCCCTCGCCTCGAAGGTAAGGCGCGTGATAAACGCCTCCGGCACCGTCCTCCATACCAATATCGGCAGGGCAATATTGAGCGAAGAGGCAATTGAGGCGTTGAGGTTAGCGGCGCGGGGGTGCATAAACCTCGAGATGGATATAGAGAGCGGGGAGAGGGGCGAGAGGGACTGCCTTGTGGAGGGCCTGATAAAGAGGCTTACCGGGGCGCAGGCCGCATCGGTAGTCAACAACAACGCCGCCGCCGTGCTCATAACCCTCAATACGCTCGCCGAGGGCAGAGAGGTGATAGTGTCAAGGGGCGAGCTCATCGAGATAGGGGGCTCCTTCAGGCTACCGGACATAATAAAAAAGAGCGGGTGCGTCTTGAAGGAGGTCGGCACGACCAACAGGACACATCCGCGCGACTACGCCACGGCCATAACTGAGAACACCGCCCTTATATTCAAGGCACATACGAGCAACTATAGGATCGTCGGGTTTACGGCTGAGGTCGGGCTCAAAGAGCTTGTGGAGATAGGCTCGGCCCGGAACATACCGGTGGTCGAGGACCTCGGGAGTGGATCTCTTGTGGACATCACGAGATACGGCCTCCCCGGGGAGCCGATAGTGGCCGAAAGCATCGCCTCAGGGGCCGGCATCGTCACCTTCAGCGGGGATAAGCTCCTGGGAGGCCCCCAGGCCGGGGTCATAGCCGGCAGGAGCGGCCTTGTGGAGAGGATAAGGGAGAACCCGCTAAAGAGGGCCCTGCGGGCGGACAAGCTGACACTCTCGGCGCTTGATGCGACGTTGAGGCTCCATCTCAACGAAGATACGCTCCCCCGGACGCTGCCTGTGTTGAGGCACATGGCGCGGCCTGTAAATGAGATAGAAGCGGCCGCGCAGGCGGCGGCGGTCCTTCTTAAAGAGGCGCTCGGAGACGGTTTCGCGATAGAGGTGGAGGACGGGGAGTCGGTAGTGGGGGGAGGGTCTTTGCCGGGACATAACCTCAAGACCAGGGTCGTATCCATAACCCACAGGACAACGGGGCCGGACGGGATATTCAGGTATTTCCTCAACAGCGACCCGTCCATCCTCGGCAGGGTAAGCAAGGGCAGGTTCATCCTCGATATGAGGACGGTGGAGAGGCCCGGCGACGTGGTCCCCGCAGGGCCGTTTGTCCCGTGATGGGCTGCGTTCAGTCGCGGCCCTGTTAAATCCGCATGCATTTTGCGTTGGGGGTCTTTTGACAAGAAAGTTCTCAGCATATAAAAAGACGGTGCTGGCCGCGCTGTTGGCGTTTGCGATATTCTACCCCGGCGTTTGCCTGCCAGAGACCCCTGCGGGCGCACGCACCCAGCCGTCCTTACCAAAGGCGGCGACCATCGCGGACGCCTTTGTCAACGAGGAACTCTCTTACAGCATAGGGTTCTGGCTTTTCGAGGGCGTTGCGTTCGGCAAGGTATCGCTCAAGAAGGGTGAGAACGGGGATTACGCGGCCACCCTCACGGCGCATACCGCCGGCGCGCTCGACAGGATACTCTACCACAGGCGGGACACCTACGTCGCGCGCTTCAGGCTGGCCGAAGGGGGCAGGAGGTTCGTGACAACGAGCTTTGACAAGACCATAGAGTCCGGGGGCAAGGGCAAAAAAAGCCTCACCACGTTCGATTACGACAAGGGGGAGATGAGCTGGGATAACTGGGAGGAGGGCAGGGGGGAGAGGACCGGGGTTGAGAAGATACCGCCCGGCGTTTACTACGACGACCCTATCGGGGCGTTCTACAACTTCAGGTTCGGCGTTTACGGGCCGGTGGAAGAGGGCAGGAAGTACAGGATACCGAGCTTCCCGAAGAAGGGCGTAGTTCCGATGATACATTTGAGGATAGCCGACAGGGGGGAGTTTCTGGAGACAAATAGCAAGGAGATAGACGCCGATTACCTCTCTTACGCGACGATAGACAAGGACCTCTTCGGCTCCCAGACGGGCAATATCGAGATATACTTTACGCGGGGGATGGTCCCCGTCGAGGCCGTGGTAAAGGACCTCATCTTTTTCGGGGACGTAAGGGGCACCCTTATAAAGGAAGGCAATGACCCCGCCCAGTCCGCGAACCGTTAGCAAACCTCACGCGCCCATCCGCTTCCTGCTGTTCCTTATAAAGGCCGCGAATACGATAGCGGCTGTCAACCCCATCGAGCTTCCGAAGAGGAAAGCGGCCTTAGCCCCCACCCTGTCCCAGAGGACCCCGGCTATGAGGCTTGAGGGCAGGAGGGCGAGCCCCACTACCGTATGATAGACGCCGAAGGCGGTCGCCTTCGCCTCGGCCGGGGCTATGGCGGCGAGGTACGCGCGCTGGTTGCCTTCGCTCATGCCCTTGTATACGCCGTAGAGCGGGAGGAGGAACCATATATGGAGGTTCGAGGTCGAGAAGGCGATGGCAACGAAGACGGCCGAGTAGAAGAGGAACCCGGCCGCCACCATGGCCCGCAGGCCTATCCTGTCCGCGACCAGCCCCATAGGGGCCGAAGAGACGGCGTAGACGAGGTTGAAAAGGAGGTAGACCACAGGGATAAGCCCTTTCTGGACGCCCAAGTTCTGTGCCTGGAGTATGAGGAAGGCGTCCGAGAAGTTGCCGAGGGAGAATATCCCTATAACGACGAGGTATGCCCTGAACCGCCCGTCAAAGGACGAGATGGCGAGCCTTGGCGGTTTGACATGGGCATAGCCCGGATGTTTTTTTTCCTTGATGAATATTATAATGACGGCTACGGCTATGACGCCGGGTATGACCGAGGCGAGGAAGACGCGCCTTAAGTCCCCGGCGAAGAGATAGAGGAGCGCGACCGCCAGGGAGGGGCCTATGACCGCCCCCACCGTATCCATCATCCTGTGGAACCCGAAGGCGAGGCCGAGCTTTGACCTCTCGGTGGAGTCCGCTATTATGGCGTCCCTCGGCGCTGTCCTTATCCCCTTGCCGAACCTGTCGATGAACCTTGCCGTAAGGACCTCAAGCCACGTCCCGGCCCCGGCTATTACAGGCCTGCTCACGACGGAAATACCATAGCCGACGGCCATCAGGAGTTTTCTTTTGCCGAGCCTGTCCGATATCCATCCGGAGAATATCTTGAGGATGGAGGCCGTGGCCTCGGCTATGCCTTCTATTATGCCCACGGCGGTCTTGGTGGCGCCGAGCACGTCCGTGAGGAAGAGCGGCACGAGCGGATAGACCACCTCGGAAGAGACGTCCATGAAGAGGCTCACAAGCCCGGCGAAAAAGACGTTCCTGGCAAGCCCCCGTATGAAAGGCTTTTCGCTGTCGTCCTGCATAGGATATGATTTTCACTTAAATCGTCCGTAATTGCAAACGGTAACGTGCAGGGCCGCAAAAAAGTTACAAAAAGCTTGACAACCCTCCGTGAAGCCGTTATTATTTAATATTCACTACCTTTGGAGGATAATAAAGATGTACGCGGTGATAAAGACAGGCGGCAAGCAGTACAGGGTGAGCCAGAACGACGTTATCAAGGTTGAGAAGCTCCCGGGTGAAGTCGGAAGCACCCTTGAGATACCGTCCGTGCTTGCCGTGGGCTATGGGGAAAGCCTCAGGGTGGGCTCTCCCACGGTGGAAGGCGCAAGCGTCGTAGCCGAGATACTCGGCCAGGACAGGGACAAGAAGATAATCGTCTTCAAGAAGAAGAGAAGGAAGGGCTACACAAAGAGGCAGGGCCACAGGCAGTCCTTCACTAACATCAAAATCCGGGAGATAAAGGCTTAGCAGGCTGTTGAAAAACCCTCGCGTCCGTTCAGGCTGTTGAAGCTCCCCGCGGCTTGCCGCGGGGAATCTTCGACATGTAAGGAAGTATCTATATCCGATTCGCTCGCTTAGCCCCGCTAACCAAGCTGCGGGCTGGGCGCTCGCTATGCATGTTCAAAAAGCTCCCGACCCACGCCACTTGGCGAGGCAGGCGGAAGTTCGAGGAACGGCAGGGACAGCAACGGCCAGAGAAGGGGCGTGAAGAGGTTCGGGGGCCAGCTCGTCTCCGCGGGCTCCATACTCGTAAGGCAGGTCGGCACCAGGATATATCCGGGCAACAACGTGGGGCTCGGCAGGGACTTTACCCTGTTCGCCAAGATAAGCGGCGTCGTCAAGTTCGAGGACAAGGGCGAGAAAAAGTTCGTAAGCATACTTCCGCAGTAGTATCCGCGGGAACAGTCAATGGGGGCGGAGCGTCGAGGCACAAGCCTTTGCGTGACCGCCTTTTTTTATTGCCGGTGAAGACCGTCCGGCGCGGATGAAGGATTGTTCTCAACGTCCTGAAACGCCCGAGTTTTTCAATCACCGGAGGTTTTTTTTAACGTTCTGACGCGTCTGAGGTTTGCAGTCTTTCGGAGGGTTCATTTGAGGTTCATAGACGAAGCGAATATACACGTAAAGGCCGGGGACGGCGGAAGAGGGTGCGTAAGCTTCCGGAGGGAGAAGTATGTGCCCAAGGGCGGGCCTGACGGCGGCAACGGCGGCAGGGGGGGAGACGTGATATTCGTGGCAGACCCGCGTCTTTCAAGCCTCCTTGACTTCAGGTACAGGCGCGAATATTCAGCCGAGCGCGGCGGCCACGGCATGGGAAGCCTCTGCAGCGGCAAGGACGGCATGGACTTGAGGATCAAGGTCCCTGTGGGCACGGTCATAAAGGACGCCGAGACCGGCGAGGCGCTCGTTGACATGACGGAGGGCGGACAGGAGTATCTCTGCTGCAAGAGCGGGCGCGGGGGCAAGGGCAACGCCCACTTCGCCACATCCACCCACCAGACCCCGAGGTTCGCGCAACCAGGCGAGCCAGGGCAGGAGAAGGGGCTCAAGCTCGAGCTCAAGCTCCTGGCGGACGTCGGGATAATCGGTTTTCCGAACGCCGGCAAATCGACCCTGATAGCCCATATATCGGCGGCAAAGCCCAAGATAGCGGACTATCCCTTCACCACCCTCGCGCCGAATCTCGGCGTGGTGAAGTTCGGGGAGTTCGGCGGGATCGTGGTCGCGGACATACCCGGTCTTATAGAGGGGGCGCACGAGGGTAAGGGCCTGGGCACACGGTTCCTGAAGCACATAGAGAGGACCAGGATATTCATACATGTGCTCGACCTCTCTCCGCTCTCCAGAAGGGACCCTGTGGATGACTACAGGACCGTAAACAGCGAGCTCGAAAAGTTCAACCCCGATCTGGCGAAAAGACCGCAGGTGATCGCGCTCAACAAGGTCGATATAACAGGCGTGGAGGAGAAGGCGGAAGAACTGTTGCAATTATTCAGCGGTTTGGGTATAAAGGTGTTTCCCGTATCGGCGGCTACCGGCAAGGGGCTTAAAGACCTCGTCAACTACGTTGGCACAGAGGTGGAGCGGCTCAAGGCAGAGGGCTCAAAGATATTGTAATGACTTCAGTCTGAACATTATATTTATCATGCAACACCATGAAAGACTTAAGAAAAAAGTTTATCAAAAAAGCGAAGCGTATAGTGGTGAAGGTCGGCAGCGCCGTCGTGGCCTCCGGTGGCGACGGCACGGGCGGCATATTTTCACGCCTTGCCGACGAGATAGACGAGATTAGGCGGACGGGCAGGGACGTTGTCATCGTAAGCTCCGGGGCCATAGCCCTTGGCATAGAGAAGCTCGGGATCAAGGGCCGTCCCATCTCCATCCCCGAGAGGCAGGCCGTTGCCGCGGTGGGGCAGGGCTCCCTCATGTCGAGGTATGAGGCCGCGTTTTCAGAAAGGGGGATGAGGGTGGCACAGGTGCTCCTCACCCACGACGACCTCGGCAGCAGGAAGAGGTTCCTGAACGCGCGCAATACCCTGCTGACGCTCCTCGGGCTCGGGATAGTCCCGATAGTCAACGAGAACGACACCGTTGCCGTGGAGGAGATAAAGTTCGGCGACAACGACGAACTCTCGGCCTTGACCACGAACCTGATGGAGGCGGACCTCCTCGTCATACTCTCGGACATAGACGGCCTCTTCGACAGGGACCCGAAGAAGGAGCCGGGGGCGAGGAAGATACCGCTTGTCGAGGACGTAGACGGCCTCAGGCTGGACGCGTTCGACTCATCCGCCGGCAGGCTCGGCACTGGCGGGATAAGGTCCAAGATAGAGGCCGCGAGGAAAGCCGCCCACTTCGGGGCGGCTACGGTCATTGCCAACGGCAACATCCCGGGTATACTTACCGGGATACTCGGCGGAGATGACCACGGCACGCTCTTCCTCCCCAGGGAGGACAGGCTCACGAGCAAAAAGCACTGGATAGCCTTCTCCACGAGGCCATCGGGGAGGCTCTTCGTGGACGAGGGCGCGAAAGAGGCGGTAATCGCAAGGGGCAAGAGCCTGTTGCCTTCCGGGATAAAGGGGGTGGACGGGACGTTTGACGCCGGAGAGGTCGTCCACTGCGTCGATGCCGGGGGGATGGAGTTCGCCAGGGGTGTCTCCAACTACAGCTCCGCGGAGATAGCGAGGATAAAGGGGCTCAAGACAAAAGAGGTGGAGGCCGCGCTCGGGTACAAGGTATATGACGAGGTCATCCACAGGGACAACCTCGTCGTGCTCTGAAGATGCGCCCTTGTCCATGAAAAAGCGCGGGCGAGCGCGAGGGACTACGGACCGGGCTTGGGGGGGGAGGCGTCAACAGGGCATGAAGACAGGCTCCGCCATCAAGGACATAGACGGAAAAATATAGAGTAGTTTTAAATAGTTCCTGATTTTTTTTGAACATGCATAGCGAGCGCATTCCCCGCAGCTTGGCTAGCGGGGAGCTTCAAGGAGTCTCTTATGTCATCTCTAAAGGGTGAGGTACTGGACATAGTTAGGAGGGCAAGAGCGGCCTCGTTTGAGGTGGCCAGGCTCTCAACCGCCGTTAAGAACAGGGCCCTCTTAGCGATGGCCGACGGACTGATACAGGGCTCGGAGCTTCTCAAGGAGGCCAACTCTCTTGACATAGAGGCCGCGCGCCGTAAAGACCTCTCAAAGGCAATGATAGACAGGCTCACCCTCTCCGACAAGGTCATCGCCGGGATGGCCAGGGGCTTGAGGGAGGTCGTGGAACTTCCCGACCCCGTGGGCGAGGTCACCGGCATCTGGAAGAGGCCGAACGGCTTGAGGGTCGGCAGGATGCGCATACCCATAGGTGTGATAGGCATAATCTATGAATCGAGGCCGAACGTGACCGCGGACGCGGCAGGTCTGTGCCTCAAGTCGGGCAACGCCGTCATCCTGAGAGGTGGGAGCGAGGCCATCAACTCCAACATGGCCATAGCCGGGGTCATAGTTAGGGCCTGCGAATCATCCGGCGTGCCAGCCACAGCCGTACAGGTCGTGCCAACCGTAGAACGCGAGGCGGTATTAGAGATGCTCAAGCTCGAGGAGTACATAGACCTGATAATCCCGAGGGGCGGGGAGGGGCTAATAAGGTTCGTCGTTGAGAACTCGAAGATCCCCGTCATCAAGCATTACAAGGGCGTCTGCCACGTCTTCGTCGATGAGTCCGCCGGCCTTGAGATGGCGCAGAGGATATGCCTCAATGCCAAGGTCCAGAGGCCAGGGGTATGCAACGCCATGGAGACGCTCCTTGTCCACAGGGACGCGGCCGCGAGGTTTCTCCCTCCGATGTATCAGAGGTTCAAGGAGGCCGGGGTGGAGCTGCGCGGGTGTCCAAGGACCGTGGATATATTAAAGGATATAAAGAAAGCGTCCGAAGAGGATTGGGGGGCGGAGTATCTCGACCTCATACTCTCGGTCAGGGTGGTTGACGGCCTTGAAGAGGCTATCTCGCATATAGAGAAGTACGGCTCCCTCCATACCGAATCGATAGTGACGGAAGACTACACGAACGCACAGAGGTTCATAAACGAGGTCAATTCCTCCACGGTGTTGGTGAACGCGTCCACGAGGTTCTCCGACGGCTACCAGCTCGGCCTCGGCGCCGAGATAGGGATATCGACCACCAAGATACATGCCTTCGGCCCGATGGGGCTTGAGGAGCTCACTACACGTAAGTTCATCATCTACGGCGAAGGTCAGATAAGGGAGTGACGTTGCACGGGTCCGGGTTTTGCGGATACAGATGAGACATGCCGGGGATCAAAAAAAACGCAGGGGTTCCAGAACGTTAAAAAACGGGCCCTCTTGAGGATCAAAACCTCAGGGTTTTCATAACGTTAAAAAAATAAACCATCTCAGAGCACAAAACCCCTGAGTTTTCAGAGCGTTTAAAAAATCCCGCACTGCGCGGTTATGAATTTTATATTTATTAAAAGGTTTTTTTCTGTTATAACTAATCTGTCAGGTCAGAGAAACTGTACGGGGGTACGGTTTTAGTGTTTCCTTCGGGTATAAGCTCCGTGGCTTGCCACGCATGAACATGCATAGCGAGCGCATTCCCCGCAGCTTGGCTAGCGGGGAGCTTCAATAAAAACGATATTCCTTCGGATACCCCGTTGCTCGCGGCGGGGTGGTTCCTTAACGGCGGACGCAGCGGAGGCGTTTATGGGCGTTAAAGGCAGACTCAAGGACATGGGGCTTGTCGATATCATCCAGATATTCAACGCCGAGCGCAAGACCGTGGCCATACACCTGGGCTCCGAGATGGGCTACGGAAGGGTCTACATGCATAACGGCAATATCGTGCACGCCGTTTACAGGGAATTTACCGGGCCAGAGGCCTTTTATATGCTCCTTGGCTGGAAGGACGGGGAGTTCGAGGTGGAGCCGGATGCGACCGTGCCCGAAAGGTCCATAAACGAGCCGCCGGAGGGGCTTATACTCGAAGGTCTGAGGAGGCTCGACGAGAGCAGGGGCAGGGGGGTCGCCGAAGGCGGGTATATCGGCGGGGACATAGAGTCGATAAGGCTCATAAACAGGCTCCTTGAATTAGGGATACTGGAGAAGATTTAGCGGGGTTTTTTAGCGTTGCCCCGGGGCTGTCGATGGACGCGCCATTCATCCGTTAAGGCCCCCGGCGGGCTCGACGAGGAAGCCGGGCGGTCAAGACGGTTTCGGCCTCAAGAGTCCGGGAGAAGGCGAAGATGCCGATGGATGTCAAGAATATAGCCGTAATAGGGGCGAACAAGGACGGCCTGCGTCTCCTGCCGCTTCTTCTGAAAGACAGGAAGAGCAGGGTCTGCATGATAGCGGACTCGAACAGGGACGCAATGCTCTTCAAGCTCAACGAGCTCGGCTACGGCATAGCCGGGAAGCACGACATAAAGTTAAGCAGCGACCTCGAGGATATCAAGAAGATCAAGGGCCTCGATATAATCATAAATACCCTTCAGGACCAGACGACCGAGAGGTTCCTGGATAGCGCAGAATTCAAGGACGTCGAGAAATTGAACCCGTTGAGCACGAGGCTTTTGTGGGGGGTCAGGGCCAACGCCCCCGCAAAGGGCGAAGTCATGGACAGGGCGAACGAGCAGGCCGCTCTGCTATCCGCGTTCCGCGAGATAGTGGACGCCGTGCGTCTTACGATAGACCGCAAGGAGCTCCTTTCGGTCATACTCAAGCTCGTCACCGAATCGACGCGCGCCGAGAGGGGCTCCATCATGCTCGTATCCGAGGAGGAGGGCACGTTAAGGGTCGAGATAGCCAAGGGCATGGACGAGGAGGTCGTAAGGAAGATCCGCGTGCCCCTGGGCGAGGGGATATCCGGCAAGGTCGCCAGCGAAGGCAAACCGCGCCTCATAGCCGGCAAGGCCAAGGGGGAGGACTTCGAGCGTCCGATGGACAGGTCCGACGTCAAGAGCGCCATGAGCGTGCCGCTTGTGGTCAGCGGAGAGACCATAGGGGTCATCAACGTAAGCTCGAGCGAATCGACCCATGCCTTCACGAGCGAGGACCTGAACTTCCTCAGCAGCATGGCCGCACTCGCCGCAGAGGTCATCAAGAGGTCCAACGAGTACGAGAGGCTCAGGGTGGACGCCGCCAAGTTCACCTTCTGGAAAGAGGTCGATTCCATAATGTCCTCCCCGCTGCCGATAGACAGGCGTCTGAATTCAGTGGCCAGGAAGCTTGTCGGCATAGTGGAGGGGCTCACGTTCTTCATATACACCTATGACGAGGACAGAAAACGCCTCTTCCTCGCCGCCTCCAGCATAAAGGACAGCGGCAAATCGCTCGGCCAGTTGAGCCTCCGTCCGGGGGAGGGGCTGGAGGGGAGCTCCATAGAGTCGATGAGGGACGTCTTCCTGGTCGACAGGACCGAGGAGGGCGCTACGAAAAGGGTCTACCTATCGCTCCCGATGATATCCAACGGGAAGGTGGTGGGCACGCTCAACGGCCAGGTGATATCCCCCAAGGGGCTCTCGAAATACCAGGAGGCCTTCCTCAAGGAGATACGGTCCCTCATCGCTGAGAGCGTCTACAAGTTCAACGCCAACGAGAAGGAGAAGCAGAGGGCCAGGAAGATGTTCGCCGTGGACGAGGCCGGCCTCGAGATGATCTCCATCAAGGACCCGAGGAAGCTCCTGACGGTGCTGGTGACCACCCCCGCGGCCATCATCGGGGGCGAGGGGTCGCTCCTGCGGGTCAAGCACAACGGCTCCAAGATGTTCCAGACCGCGGCCACGTACGGCCTTGACGACGAGAAGATAAGGGAGTGCTTCCTGCCCATAGAGAAAGAGACGGTCATGGAGGTGCTGAGGAAGAAAGAGACCGTGATGAGGGAGTTTTCCGAGGAGGCGAGCCCCTATATAAGGTCGATCCTCTCCATCCCGCTGAGGGCGCACGGAAATATCGTCGCCGTGCTCTCGCTCTTTAACAAGACCTCGGAGGGCGCGCTCTACCCGTGCGGTTTCGCGAAGGCCGACTCCGACATACTGGTAAGGTTCTCGGTATACGCCGACAAGGCCCTTTTGAACATAATAGGCTCGGCGCCGAAAGAGGTGAGGGAGAGGGGAGAGGTAAACCAGTCCCCGGTGTCGGCATTCGCCGGCCGCGTGGAGCAGGAGATGGAGCGCTCCAGGAGGTACGGCAAGAGCTTCGTGCTGGCCACCGTGAGGGTCTCGGGGCTCAAGGCGTTCTCCCCGCAGAGAAAGGCGGAGCTGGAGGCCTGCCTCGTCGGCCACATGAGGAAGAAGATGAGGAACTTCGATATAATAATGAAGTTGAGCGAGGAGACCTTCGGTTTCCTCTTCCTCGATACGAACGAGAAGGTGATGAGGCTCCTGGCGTCGGTCACGGACGCCATCGCCACTGAAGACTTCTTCAACAGGTCCCTTTCCGATGGCAGGATAGAGGTGCTCTGCGGCTACGCCGTATTCCCGCACGACGGCATGACGTTCCAGGACCTCTTCTCAAAGGCGTCGAAGAGCTATAAGCTTGATAAAGAGACGACCTACGATACTTAAGCGTTTCGTGGCCCGCGCGCCGGGCTGGCGGGCCTCTTGACGGGTCCGCGTCCTCCCAGGCGCCGCGCGTAAACGTTGAACATGCATAGCGAGCGCATTCCCCGCTAGCCAAACTGCGGGGTCAAGCGAGCGAATAGAAATATATACTCCCTTATATGTCGAAGATTCCCCGCAGCTTGGCTAGCGGGGAGCTTCAAGTCATATACCACTTCCAAAATATGATTACGGTAAGATTCTTCGCAATGCTCAAGGGGCTCGCCGGCGCTGAAGAGAAGACGTACCCGGCCGAAACCCCCATTACGGTAGGCGAGCTCAAGGAGCTCCTGAAAAGGGACTTTCCCGCCCTGAGGCCGGTCATAGACAGCCGCTCGGTCCTCATATCCGTCAACCAGGAGTTCGCAGGCAAGCAGACCCTGATAAAAGACGGCGACGAGGTGGGCCTGTTGCCGCCTTTTTCAGGCGGATGATCTTCAAGGGACGGCAAAGAGATGCGAATGGACCTCGTAAGGATACAGAAGGACGGGTTTTCAATGGAGGAAGAGGTGGCGCGGGTGAAGGCCGCCGGGAGGGGGATAGGCGCGGTGGTCGCCTTTCTCGGCACGGCGAGGGATTTTTCAAAGGGCGAGTCGATAACCGGCCTTGACTTCGAGCATTACCCCGGCATGGCCGAGGCCAGGCTCAGGGACATAAGGGAGAGGGCCCTGAAGAACTTCGACATAATCGAAATGTCCATAGTCCACAGGACCGGCAGGATAGAGATAGGCGCGGACATAGTGCTCATAGTCGCGGCCTCTGCCCACCGCAACGACGCCTTCATGGCCTGCGAGTGGGCGATAACCGAGCTCAAGCGCACCACCCCGATATGGAAGCGCGAGACTACCGCCAAGGGCGATGTATGGGTCTCCGAGACCCCCTGAGGCCCCCCCGCGGCAAAGGGGGTTGCGGCAATGCTCGCTGGCCAGGCGCTCGCCGTGCATATCCAGACAAAATATGAGGACGGGATAGATAAATGGTAACAGTAGGCATACTTACGATGAGCGACAAGGGGTCCAGGGGCGAGAGAGAGGACTTGAGCGGCAGGGAGATAGAGCGCATGATAAAGGACCTCCCCGCCGAGGTCAAGGCCTATGAGGTCATCCCCGACGAGGCCGAGGTCATCAAGGCCCGGCTCATCGAGTACGCGGACGTCAAAAGGCTCGACCTCGTACTCACAACAGGCGGCACCGGGGTCACCCCGAGGGACGTGACGCCCGAGGCTACCAGGGCGGTGATAGAGAGGGAACTGCCGGGCATGGCCGAGGCCATGAGGGCGGAGTCCCTGAAGAAGACGCCGAACGCGATGATATCGAGGGCCGTGTGCGGCATCAGGAAAGAGACCCTCATAATCAACCTGCCGGGGAGCCCGAGGGCGGTGAGGGAGAACCTCGCGGTCGTAATGCCCGCACTCAACCACGCGGTGGAGAAGATAAAGGGCAGCCCCACTGAGTGCGCCGCGCCGTGAGCCGTTGTTCCCCTCTGCCACAGCGCCCCGCCTTGACCCCTAAGTCTTTCCTGATGGACTACCCGAAACCGCAAAAACCGTTGCCAATTTTTTCAAAAGTTGGTATTATCTAACCTCACAAATTGCTCGACTTTTCAAGTCTCGTAATTTGGCAATCCGTCCATGGATTGCATAGCGGGGTATTTTCAACACCCCGCTAATCGTTATTCCGCCGGAAATCTCAGCTCGAAAAAAACATCACAGGACCTACGCGCGTCGGGTCTTCAGTCCAGGATGTTCCTGAGGACGAAGAATATGTTCTCCTTCCGTTCCCTGAGCCTTCGCAGCGTATACGGGAGCCAGTTGACGCCGTATGGGACGTATACCGTAACCCTGTAGCCATCCGCCGCGAGACTCCTCTGCAACCCCCTCTTTATGCCGAGGAGCATCTGGAACTCGAATGAGCCTTTTGGTATCCCGTTGCCGGAAGCGAACCTTACGGCCTCATCGATGAGCCTCCTGTCGTGGGTGGCTATGGCGGGCATGGCGCTTTTAAGGAGGAGTTCCCTCATCAAGGCCGCGTAGTTCTTGTCCACGTCCCTTTTCAAGGCGTAGGATATCTCCGGCGGCTCTTTGTACGCGCCCTTTACCAGACGCACCGCCGCCTGCTCCTTTATCAGGAGCGCCACGTCCCCGGCGCTTCTCAGGAGGCAGCTCTGTATCGCTATGCCGCAGTTCGGGTGGCGGCCGTGGACATCGAGGAATATGTCGATAGTCCTCTGGGTGTAGGCCGAGCCCTCCATGTCGAACCAGACGAAGTTGTCGAGGTCGAGGGCCCTTTTCACTATCTCCGCGGCGTTGTCCCTGGCAACTCCATAGCTTATGTCCAATCCGAGGTGGGTGAGCTTGAGCGATACGGTCGCGGCGACCCCCGAGTCCTTGATATCATCGAGGAGGCTTGAGTACTCCTTGACCGTAAGGAGCGCCTCTCCGGCGTCCTCGACGTTTTCGCCGAGGTTGTCGATGGTGGCCCGCAAGCCGGCGCCATTCAGGCGCCTGGCGGCCTCTATCGCCTCGGCCCTGTGCGTCCCGGCGATGTATCTCTGCGCGAAGCAACCTATAAGGCCCTTCACCCTAACCCCTCTATGAACCTATCCACTACCCCCTTGAGCCCGGGGCTCTCCATGTCCACCACGTCGTAGCGGACGCGCACGGCCTTTTTTCTTATCTTAATGACGTTGGCGAGGTTGACCGGGGTCGCGATCAGGACGCAGTCGCACGGGGTACTGTTTACGGTCTCCTCGAGTTCCCTTACCTGCGCCTTTGAATACCCAATGGCGGGCAGGAGGTTTTCAAGCCGGGGGAAACGGTCGAGGGTCTCCCTGATGCTGCCGACCGCGTAGGGCCTCACGTCCACCGGGCGGGCGCCGAAGGTCCTTGCCGCTATCGTCCCGGCCCCGTACTCCATGCCGCCGTGCGTGAGCGTCGGCCCGTCCTCTATCACGAGGACGTCTTTGTCCTCTATGGCCCCCTCTACGGTTATCTTCGAGGCGGTGAGGACGACCTCGGCAAGGGGGTTGACGGACCGGACGTTCCTCCTTACCTCCTCCACCGTCCCGTCGGGCGCGGTGTCCGCCTTGTTGATTATCACGCACCGGGCCCGCCTGAGGTTCGCCTCTCCGGGGTGGTACCTGAGCTCATGGCCAGCCCTGTGCGGGTCCGCGGCCACGAGCTCGAGGTCGGGCCTTATGAAGGGCAGGTCGTTATTCCCGCCGTCCCAGATTATGACGCCGGCCTCTTTCTCGGCCTCTTCGAGTATCGCCCGGTAATCGACCCCGGCGTAGACCGTGACACCGGCTTCTATCAGATGCTCGTACTCCTCCATCTCCTCGATGGTGCAAGAGGCGGCCTTCATGTCCTCCGGACGGGCGAACCTCTGTACTCTCCGGGCGCGCAGGTCCCCGTAGGGCATAGGGTGGCGAATGACAACGGGCGCCCTGCCCGCGTCCTTCAACGCCTTTGCCACGAACCGCGTTATCCCGCTCTTGTCGCACCCTGTCCTGACGGCGCATACGGAGATGACGGGCCTCCTGGATTCAAGCATCGTCTTTTCGGCGCCGGGGAGGGTGAAGTCCGCGCCGAGGGCTATGCACAGGGACGCCCTGTGCATGACGTACTCGTGGGATACGTCGCTGTACGAGAAGACCACGTCGTCGATTTTTTGTTTTTTGATAATGGCATCGAGCTCTTCTTCCGGGTATATGGGTACCCCGCGGGGATAGAGCGGGCCGGAGAGCTCAGGGGGGTAAGTCCTGTTGCCTATGAAGGGTATCTGCGCGGCGGTGAAGGCCACTACCTCGCAGGCGGGGTCGTCCCTGTAGAGCATGTTGAAGTTATGGAAGTCCCTGCCCGCGGCGCCCATTATCAGTATCTTTTTTTTCATTTTCTAAGGATATATCGGGGTCGGATGAAAATCAAGGGGGCTCGCCGCGTCAACCGGCGGCCACTCGCCCGGGGTCCCGAGCAGGACGTATCCGCCCCTCGAGTCTATCACTTCAAGCCCGTGCGACCCCTTGACCTCATCGTACCGCGAGGCCTCCGTTATTACGAGCATCTTTCCGCGCTTGGAGCGCTCGGTCAAGTCGCATGCGGTAGCCTTTTCGGACTTTACTATGGTCCTGGCGAAGTAGAAGGGTATTGAGGGCTTGTTTATCTCGTAAGTTGCCAGGGCGTCGGTTTGGCCGAGGTTCCTGGCCGCGTACCTTGAGTAGACGTAGAGCGTCTTTTGCAGGTACGCGTTCACGGGCGGCAGGGCGTAGAGCCTCAGGAATATCAAGAGGAAGAGGACGAGCGCGGATATCCCGGCAAAGGACGCCCTCGGGGCCTTGAAGGCCGCAAGCCCAAAGGCCGCCGCACCGAGGAATATCAGTCCGAGCGAGTAGAAAAATACGTTGGGGAAAGCCACGTCCATGCTTATCTCCATATGAGGCAGAACAAACATCGCGGCCCCGAGGACAACTGAGATAAGGACGAGTATGTAGAGGCCGGGCCGCCTGTCCATGCCGCCTTCGACCAGCTCCGCCGCCGTCAACCCGGAGAGTATCGAGGCCGCCGGGAAGAGCGGCATTATGTAGTTCGGGAGCTTCGTGCGCGCAATCGTGAAGAACGCGAGGACGAAGAGGAACCATACCGAAGATAGCAGATAGAGGGCCGAGTCGCCCCTGAGCCTCTCTTTGACGCCCTTGTGGATGGCGGAGGGGAGGAACGCCACCCACGGGAAAAATCCGATGAGGAGCACCACGAGGTAGTAGTAAAAGGGCCCGCCGTGGCTTGAGATGACCCCTGAGAACCTCTGTATGTGGTGCTTGATGACGAACGCATTGAAGAACTCCCATCCGTTTATGTAGAGCTGAATGAGGTACCACGGCGCGGAGACGAGCAGGAAGATGAGGATGTACCCGGGCCTTAAAACCCCCCTGAACCTGTTTAGTCCCCTGGACGCGGCAAGGTAGAGCAACGCGATAGCCACGGGGAAGACGAGCCCTATCGCGCCCTTTGTAAGCACGGCAAGGGCCGCAAAAATCCAGAAGAGGATGGGCCAGAGCCGCCCCTCCTCATGCGCCGCGAGGTAGAAGGAATACACCGAGGCGCTTATGAAGAAGGTGAGCGTCATGTCCGTGACCGCCGAGTGTGAATAGGTGAAGTACTCCATGCACAGCAGGAGCGAGAGCGCGGAGAAGACCCCCGGCAGCCACCCCTTCACGCGGCAGATGAAGAGGAAGGTCATGAAGACCAGGAGCGAACCGAACGCGGCCGAGGTAAACCGCGCGGCCGCCTCGCTTACGCCGAATAGCTTGAAGGAGAGGGACATCAGCCAGTAGATGAGGATGGGTTTATCGTACCTCGGCTCATTGTTGTAGGCAGGGGTGATGACGTCTCCTGTCACGTACATCTCCCTTGAGGCCTCTGAAAATACCGCCTCATCGACGTCGAACAGGAGGTATCCTCCGTTTTTGAAGAATGATACGAATACTATCAGGAGCACGAGCGCCGCGGCCTTTAGCCTTTGCGGGGATTCCGCCCTTTTCAGAAGGAGCCAGCCCGCGAGAATGCCGACGAGCGCGCCGGCAACGACGTCCGAGGGGTAGTGCGCGCCGAGGTATACGCGCGAGGCCGCCACAAGGGCCGCCGTCGCGTAGAAGAGGTACCTCAAGGACGGGTATCTGCGCGAAAGCGTAAACGCAAGGGCGAAGCTCACGGTCGTGTGCCCGGAGGGAAGAGAGCTGAACCTGCCGGAGAGGTCGAAGAGCCGCGGGTCTTCAAGGAGCCTCAATACCGCGCCCGCGCCGTACCCTATCCTCGGCCTCTCAAAGGAGGCCTTCAGTATGTTGACCGCTATCCCGGATACGAGGACGGATATGAAGCCGTCCCTTCCGGCGCTTCGAAGGGAGCTTTTCTTGAGGAAGTACCCGGCGAGATAGAGCGTAGCGGCGAGGCAGAAAAGGACAAAGCCGTCGCCGACGAGGCTGAAGAAATCGGCTATCCCGATGAGGGGGGATACCTGCGGGACCTTGCCGGCTATGACGGGGTCGAGCCGCAGGGCTATCAGCATTACGGCTACGACCGATACGCCGATGAGAAGAGGCCGCTTCCAGGACTTTTTCAACCGAGCGCCTCCTCGAAGATGTCAAGGGCCCGCTCCATCTCGGTCTTTGTTGCCGTAAGCGGCGGCATGAGCCTGACTACGTTCTTATCCGGCCCGCACTCTATTACGATGAGCCCGCGGGACAGGCACCCCTCCATGACCTTCTTCAAGAATTCCCTGTCAGGGGAGCCGTCTTTCTTCACGAACTCGACGCCGAGCATGAGGCCCAGACCGCGCACGTCCCCGATGGAGGCGCATTTCCCCTGCATGGCGCGGAGCCTTTCAACGGCGTAGAGCCCCATATCCGAAGCGTTCCCGAGTATCGATTCCTTTTCCGTCCTGTCTATGGCGGCGCAGGCGGCGGCGCAGGAGACTGGGTTGCCGCCGAACGTCGTGCCGTGCGCGCCAGGAGGCCAGCCGGACATTATCTTTGTGGTAGACCCGACCGCGCTCAGCGGGAAGCCCGAGGCTATGGCCTTGCCCAGCGCGATTATGTCGGGGGTCAGGCCGAAGTGCTCGCAGGCGAACCACCTGCCGGTCCTGCCGAACCCGGTCTGGACCTCGTCCGCCACGAGCAGTATGCCGTTAGCCCTGCACAGCCCCTCGAGCCTTTTGAGGTATTCCGCCGGCGGGACGGCGTAGCCGCCCTCGCCGAGGACCGGCTCTATGACCGCGCACGCCACCTCTTCGGCGGATATCTGGTGCCTGAGCATCTTTTCCAGGAAGCCGAAGCACTCAAGGGAGCACTCGCCGCTCTTTTGGCCCATTGGACACCTGTAGCAGTACGGGTACGGCGCGTGGAAGACGGATGGGAGGAGCGGGTGGCAGTTCTTTCTGTACCTCGACGACGAAGAGGTCAGGCTGAGCGCGCCGAGCGTCCTGCCGTGGAAGGCCCCGGTGAAGGCTATGATACCCTGCCTGCCGGTGGAGTGGCGCGCGAGCTTTATGGCGCCCTCGACGGCCTCGGCCCCGCTGTTGGAGAAAAAGAACATCTCTATGCCTTCGGGGGTGATCCTGGCGAGCCTCTCGGCGAGATCGACTTCGCTCCGGTAGTGGAATATGCAGCCGGAGTGTATGAGGTTCTCAAGCTGCGCCTTCGCGGCGGCTACCACTTCCGGGGGGCAGTGTCCGAGGTTGGATGTGGCAAGCCCGGAGGTGAAGTCCATGTACCGTTTGCCAGAGGCGTCCTCAACGTAGAGGCCCTCGGCCTTCACCGCGACTATGCCGGTATGGAAGACGAGCGCCGGGGTCAGGAGCCTGCGCGATCCGCTTATGACGTCGTTGTCCATTGGCGCTTCTAATCGCCGTCAATCGGCGCCGGCTCGCACAGGAGAGAGTCGTAGATGGCGAGGCGTCCGCATTTTTTGCAGATGTATTCCATCTTGGTGAGCATGGGCGAACATACGTGTCTCGGGTCTTCGACCGTCTTCCCGCAGAACTCGCAGGTGAACGGAGTGCCCTGGCCTGCCGGATGGCACAGGTGCCCGCTTCCGCTTGCAATAAGCCCGCAGGTGGGGCATTTATAAGTCTGCACGTACTCTGTCATGATAAAACACTCCTTGTGTATTCAGGCTGCTGAAAAGGCCCCATCTGCGGTGTCGTCTTCGTTGCTCGTCACTGCGGCGTACAAAACGAGTACGCCTCATTCCTCACTCCTCGACTCCTTGCAT
>JACRLF010000102.1 GCA_016235365.1 Deltaproteobacteria bacterium
CCCTTATGCCTGAGTTGAAGAGGAACGTGTGCCCGACCATAAGTGTCTTTTTTTTGGAATCCGCAAGGCTTATCATCTCCTCCGCCTCTTCGATGCTCAGGGCTATCGGCTTTTCCACGCGCACGTGCTTGCCGGCCATGAGGCACTTCATCACCGTCTCGTAGTGGTCGGATGCGGCGGAGGCCACCACCACCGCCTCGTCGTCCCGGCAGTTCAACACCTCTGAGAGGGTCCTTGCGGCCTTCACCGTCGGGAACCTCTGCACCACCCTTTTAAGGCAAAGCTCGTCCCTGTCAAACACCCAGTCCACTCTCGATGCGTTCAGCTCCTCGAACACCCTTACGTAATTGAGCCCCCACCTCCCGCACCCCACTACCGCGATATTCACCATGCGTCCTCTCCCATTTTTTTATTTTTCAGCGTTTCCTTCGGGTATGATTAAGCGCGGCTTAGGCTTACATATAATATCCGCCCGCCCATTGCCGGAGACGCTACCGGGGCGCGTATTCGCCGTGCATCTTCAAACCGGCCTTCCTGGCGCCTTTGAAATCGAGCAGGTGTCCCAGTACCTTGCCCCCCGCCCGCAGGAAGTACCTGATATCGTCCGCGTCCCTGATGGAGAGTATCCTTCTCAGCAGGAACTCGTAGTTGAACGCCGTTGAATATATCTGCTGCACAAGGCGCGGCACATCCTCGGCAGGGTAGGGCGTCCTTATCACGGGCCCTCTCATGTCGTACTTGTCCCAGTCCTCGGTCAACAGATACCCGTTCTCCCTGCAGTAATTGAATAGCGGGGTGCCGGGGTACGGGATGACGACGGTTGCCTGGACAGTCCACGCATAGCCTTTTTTCAAGAGATATCTGCCGAGCCTTATGGTGTTTTCGGCCTCATCGCAGCTCTCCCACGGATAGCCGAACATTATAGTGATGTGCGGATAGAGCCCGGCTTCCCTTGCCGACCTGCACGACTCTATTATCTCTTCCACCGTTACCCCTTTATTGAGCCTGCCGAGCGTGGACTGGTTCGCGGACTCTATCCCGAAGAGCAGGAGCCTGAACCCGGCCTTCTTCATAAGCCTGTAGTCATCCTTGGTCAGTGCGCCGAACCTCATGTTGCAGTCGAGGAATATCTTCTTGTTCAACCCGGTCCCTATCATCCCGTCGCAGAAGGTCTTGAGCCATTTCCCCGTCGGGAAGGTACCGGTATCGTCCATTATCTCTTTCACGCCGAAGTCGGCAACGAGCCTCCCGGCCTCTTCGAGGAGGGACTCCGGGGTCCTCACCCTGTAGCGCGGGTAGAGCGTGGTCCATGAGCAGAAGCTGCACTTCGCCCACCAGCAGTCCCTCCCGGCCATGGTGTACGCCCCCGGGAGCCTCTTGTAGTTGCCGTTTTTTTCGCTGTAGAGACGCCACCTCGTAAGTATCCTGTCTATCAGGGGGAGCCTGTTGAGGTCATGGTCGAGCTTGAAGGGACCTGTATTGAGCGTCTTTGCTCCGGAGCGGTACCATATGCCCGGCTCTAAAAGGGCGGCGTTCTCATCGACCGGGCCTTCCTCCATGACCCTGCAGAGGTTCAGGAGGAGAAAGTCGTAATCCCCGCCGGTGACGACGAAGTCGACTGGGCTCTCTTCCATAGACTCCCCGGGGAGCGCGGTCACATGGTCGCCCATGAGCGCCACCATAGGCTTCCAGTCAGGGTCAAGGCCCTTTAAGTCCCTGATTATCCCCCAGTGCCTTTTTATCACAGGGGTCTTCGACTCTATCGCTATGAGGTCCGGCCTCCTCCGGTATATATCCCTCAGCCACTCCGCATAACTCTTCTCTTCGGCGATCGCGTCGTCCCACGTCACCTCGAACCCGTCCCTCTCTATCATCGTGGCCGCGTAAGCCGGCACTACCGGGTATATGTAGGTCGGGCTGTTGAACCACTGGAACTGCCGGTTCTGCGTCAGGAGCGGGGTGCCGTTCCCGCTCTCGAGCGGCGGATACGATATCGATACCCTGGTCTTTTTCTTCATATCTCTCCGGGTCAGGCCTGTTAGGTTGCTGAAAAAATCTGAATCTATTCAGGTCTTTTTCGCCACCCTGTCGAGCCTCACCGCCTCTAACAGGTTGTTGAAAAACCCTCGCGTCCGTTCAGGCTGTTGAAGCTCCCCGCGGCTTGCCGCGGGGAATCTTCGACATGTAAGGAAGTATCTATATCCGATTCGCTCGCTTGACCCCGCTAGCCAAGCTACGGGCTGGGCGCTCGCTATGCATGTTCAAAAAGCTCCCGGCCCACGCCACTTGGCGTGGGAGGCGTCGAGAAGCGAGGAATGAGGCGTATTTTGTCCATACGCCGCAGTGACGAGCGACGATGACAACGCAGTAGATGGACTTTTTCAACAGCCTGCTATCCCTTTTTTTGCCGATAGGAGCCCCTTGAGGAAGTAATAGCCGTATATTAGGTGGGTGAGGAGTATCCCCGGGAACGTCAGGGCTCCCACGACCACGTCCCTCTCCGCGTAGACGGCCGCTATCGATGCCGCGGCGACGGAGGCGAGGTATATCGAGATCACGGCCGCCCAGAAGACAAGGGCCGCCTTCGGCAGGACCGGCGCAAAGGCCCCCGCGAATACGAAGACGAGGAAGAGGCTCGGCACGAAGTACCCGGGGCGCAGCGACGTGTCCGGAAACGCCTTGACGAAATACCCCCTCTGGAACGCGTACCTTGAGACCTGCTTGAGGTGCTGCGCGAAGAGCGGCCTTCTGTGGTGGTATACCAATACCTTCGGGTCGTAGACTATCTTGAGGCCGAGCTTCTTCGTTATATCGAGGCACAGCTTGGTGTCCTCGCCGGGCCAGTACGCCGTGTCAAATCCTCCGAGCCTCTCGAAGACGCTCTTTCTCACAAAGAGGTTCACCGTCGGGAAGTCATCCACCTCGCGCTCCCTGCGCGGGAGATACCTGTAGACGTACCTGGAACTCGTAAGCATGGAGGAAAATACCGCCCCGGAGGCCCTCTGGAGCCTGGTGTCGCCCTTAGGGGTGACCGCGGGGCCGCCGACCGCGCCTACCCCGGCGTCCTCGAAGCGCGCGGCCGCGTTCTTGAGCCACCCTTTTTCGGGATAGGCGTCGTCATCGAGGAAGGCCAGTACGTCGCCGTCGGCGTACTTGATCGCAAGGTCTCTTTTTTCAGCCGGCCCCATCGGCCCGGTGGCTATTATCCTTGCGCCGGAGAGCTTGACGCCGGTGTCCCTGTCGGGGAAGACGATAATCTCAAAGGGGGCGTAGTCCTGTTGCTTGAGGTATCCGTGGGACTCCATTATATATTCGTTGATCTCCTTTACCGGTATCACTACGGATATTTTCATCCCTTTGACCTCTTTTTTTGGTGTGTGAAGCCGCCCGGAGCCCCCGGTTACAATGACGACCGGCATATCTCTCCCCCCCCACCTTTTTTCGATAACGCAATGCCAGGCCTTGGCCTGGAGGGGCCTTGAAATGCAGACGGAAAGGCCGTTATCCTCCGTACATACCCGCCTGGGCCTTTTATTTCCGGGACGGCCCGCCTCCGTATGCTGGGCCGCCGCCTCAGTCCGGATTCGCGGCGTCAGCCGCCTTGATGAGCGCATAGTTCTTTTCCCTGTAGTAGATCTGTCTCTCCCGGTATACGAGCCAGAGATTGAAGGCCGTAACGAGAAGGAAGACGGCGGCTACCGAGAGTATCACCTCTTCTATGCTCGAGTGGAAGACGTTGACGGCGGCTACCATCATCGCCCCGCCGCCCGCGAGCGAATAGACGAAGGCGGTCTTGCCCCTTGCCAGGTTGAAGCTTATCAGTATGCTCAAGACCGAGAGCAAGGCCATGGATACTCCGTAGTACTCCAGGAACCCCGCGGCCCCGGCAAAGCCGGCGCCGAAGAGGACCCTTACGATAAGGCCCGGGGCGATTGCGAATGCCGCAAGCCCGGCCCCGCACAGGCATACGGTGCACAGGAGCGCCCTGTCGAGTATCTTGAAGGAGTCCCCGTTCTGGATATCCGCCTTGGCCACCATCGGAAATACCGCCAGCGCGAACGAGCTCGGCAGGTAGAGCAGCGTCTTGCCTATCACCGCCGTCGCCGCGTAGATGCCGGCGTCCCTGGGGTCGAAGAAGTGCTTGACCATTATGAGGTCTATGTTCGATATGAACGCGAACGCCGACGACGATACGAGCACCGGGACGCTGTATTTTATCAGCCGCTCATGCCTGTAGGACGAAGACCCCTTGAGATAGGCCGACAGCGGCGCTATCGTTATGGCGAATATGAGCATGGTGGGCAGGACGGTAGCGAGGATCGCCCCGTTGAGGCGAAACCCGATTATCAAGAAGGCTATGCCGAGAGCCAGCCTCAATACCCCTCCGAGGCCGAGGCCGGCCCCGAAGTAATAGAACCTCTGCAACCCCTGCAGCATCCCGAGGTTGACCGTCATGAGGAAGGACCCGAAGATGCCGATAGGCAGGATCATGAGCGCGGAGATATTATCTATCCTGAGGTACGCCCTTACGGGGCCGCTTATGAGGATGAAGACGGCCGAGACGGCGACGCCCATGAGGCTTATCCTCTTCAAGGACATCTGATAGAGGGCGTTCAGCCCGTCATGCTCTCCGGTGACCGTATATGTGGAGGCGTACTTGGCGATAACTATCATGATCGCGCTCGTAGGCAGCGTTATTCCGCTTATGAGCGACAGCAGCGCGTTCATCGTGCCGAAGTCCTCCAGAGAGAGGCTGCGCCCCATGATGAACTGGAAGAAGTAGTTGGCCACGTTGCCGGCCATCGTGCAGAGGAATATAATGGAAGCGTTCCTTACTATGGTCATATTACGCCTCTCTATGGTCGAAAGACTTCTTGGTCCCGCCTCTACCCCGCCGCAACGCCTGTCCCCGGCCCCGTTGCGCCGTTCACATCCATAATCCCCCGTTGCGCCTGTCTCAGCCCCTGTTGCGTTATTGACATCCACCGCAGATGGTAGTTTTTCAGCAGACTGCTAAGTATTTATACTGTCGTAGTACCTCAGGATATGGAGCCGGTAGAAGATGGCCAGGGTATCGAGCCCCGTGTGATAGAGGTCTTTGAATCCTATCCTTCCCCACTTCCTGGGCCTCCTGAAGTTGAGCACCACCGGGGCTTCCGCCACCCTGTATCCGAGATGGTTGGCGTTGACGAGGAGCTCAAGGTCGTAGGCGTATCTCTTGCAGAGCACCTTCGGGAATACCTTTTTGAGCACCTCCAGGTTGAACACCTTGAGCCCGGTCTGCGTATCGCGCAGCGGCAGGTTGAAGAGCGCCTTGAGCAGGAGCGCGTAGACCCTGCTTATCACCTTGCGCGCCAGCGGGTACTGGAGTTTCGACTTCGGGTGGTGCTTGGAGCCTATCACCACATCCGCCCTGTTGTTCCTCATCACCCTGAAGAGCAGATGGAGCTGAGCGGGGTGGAGGTCCAGGTCCGAGTCGAGGAAGACCACGTAATCCCCTGTTGCGTGCTTGAAGCCCTCCTTAAGCGCGTTCCCCTTCCCGTTATTGAGCGAGTAATGGACTACGATAACGGTCTCGACAAGCTCGCCGGCGGCCTTCCTGGCCTCGTCGTAAGTGCCGTCAATGCTGCCGTCGTCAACGACTATGACCTCGAAGTCTCGCTTGGTCCTCCTGAAGACGTCGCAGGTCTCGATGATATTGGCGTAGATGTGAGCGCTCTCGTTGTAGGCCGGCATAATGACGGATATCTTGCCTTTGTATAATTCCATAAGTGCGTACGGATGGAATTCACCGGTCGTTTGCGTGCAACGGCGCGGCTTAACCCGCCTGGCAAGACTGATAAAACGGCTAAGGGGCCGGGCTTGCCGCGCCAGGGGCGGATATGCGCCGATGGTTCATAGCTCCGTCGCTGAAGCAGTACCGGCGCGGATGCAACCGAACTTGCGCCGCCGGGGTCGGAGTTGCGCCTGCGCGGGTTGATGTTAGAACGCGCGCGGCGTCAGAAGATGAGTGTTCGAGGTGGGTCTAAGATGCGGTGCGGGTCCATGGAGTAAAAAAAGAACATGCGTTAATTCTGAAACCCCGTGGGTCTTAAGCCCAGAGAGGTTTCATAGCTCGGCTTTGACCCGCCCTTAAAATTCTCCTCAGCTTGGGCTTAGGAGAATTTTCAAGTAAGGAATTTATCGTTTGTAATTCGCTCGCTCCTCCCCTAAGCCAAGTTGCGGGGAATCCGCTCGCTATGCGATGAATTTCTAAGGAGAGGGTGCGTTGTCGTGGGGGGTATCCAAGGTGTGTTTTCAAGACATATTGCTTACGCTCACGTCATACAATGCGCTCCATGTCTTTGCCTATCCTCGCGCTGAAGTACTCGACCGTTTTGACAAGTCCTTCTTCAAGTTTAACGGCCGGGGACCAGTCGAGGTGCTTTTTCGCCTTCGTGATATCAGGCTGCCTCTGCGCCGGGTCGTCCTGCGGCAACGGCTTATATACTATATTCGAGCGGCTGTTGGCAAGCTTTTTCACAATATTCGCCAGCTCAAGGACCGTAAACTCGCCGGGGTTGCCGAGGTTTATGGGGCCGATGACCGCGTCGTTGTTCATCATCCTTATCATGCCGTCGACCAAATCGTCGACATAGCAGAAGGACCTCGTCTGGCTCCCGTCCCCGTATACCGTAATGTCGTTGCCGCGCAGCGCCTGGACTATGAAGTTGCTCACCACCCTTCCGTCGTTCTCAAGCATCCTGGGCCCGTAGGTGTTGAATATCCTCACCACCCTTATCTCCACGCCGTTCTGTTTATGGTAGGAGAACATGAGCGACTCGGCGCACCTTTTGCCCTCGTCGTAACAGGCGCGCGGCCCCACGGGGTTGGCGTTGCCCCAGTACTCCTCCCTCTGCGGGTGCTCTTTCGGGTCCCCGTAGACCTCGGAGGTAGAGGCCTGGAGGATGCGCGCCCTCACCCTCTTGGCGAGCCCTAACATGTTGAGGGCGCCCATGATATTGGTCTTTATCGTCTTTACCGGGTTGTACTGGTAGTGCACGGGGGATGCGGGACAGGCGAGGTTGTATATCTGGTCCACCTCAAGGAGCACAGGCTCTATGACGTCGTGCCTTATCAGCTCGAAATGCCGGCTGTCCAGGAGGTGCGCTATGTTCTCCTTGCGGCCGGTGAAGAAGTTGTCGAGGCATAGGACCTCGTTGCCCTCTTTTAACAGCCTATCGCATAGGTGGGAGCCTATGAACCCGGCCCCGCCAGTGACCAATACTCTTTTCACGTCATGCCTCCTTGACGATACTTGACTCAACTCGCCACGCCCGGCTTCAGAACGCTGAAAAAATGAACCCGTATTGACCAGCTAAAACGGGCGTCCTCGCGGCGCCCAAACCGCTCAGCCTTTCCGCGCTCAAGGCCGCAAGCCGCCTCCGGATGGACCGGGATAGGGCCTCTCAAGACGACTAAGAACTTTTCGCGTAAAAACCGGCGATACCTGATACGACATACTTCTGCTCAGCCTCGCGGAGCTCAGGATATATGGGCAGGGCCAATGCTTCCTTAGCTGTCTTTTCCGAAACAGGGAGATCGCCTTTCCTGTAGCCGAGGTACTTAAAGCATCTTTGAAGGTGCAGAGGTAAAGGGTAGTATATTTCCGTACTCACGCCTATCTGAGAGAGGTGGCTTCTCAACTCGTCCCTCTTCTTGACGCTGACGACATACTGGTTGAATACGGAACGATTCCCGTCCTGGATGTACGGCAGAGCCACAAGGCCCTCCAGCCCGGCCTTTCTGAACAATCTGTCGTATCGTGCGGCGTTTTTGACCCTGCCGCCGGTCCACGATTCAAGATGCTTCAACTTGACCCTCAATACCGCGGCCTGCAGCTCATCGAGCCTGCTGTTGGCGCCGACGATGTCGTGGTAATACCTAACCTTGCTACCGTGCACCCTCAGCATCTTGAGCTTTAGGGCGAGCTTTTCGTTGCCGGTGGTGACCATCCCGCCGTCGCCGAAGCAACCGAGGTTCTTCGTCGGATAGAACGAGAAGCAACCCATGTCCCCGAGGGCGCCCGCCCTCCTCCCCCTGTATTCGGCCCCTATGGACTGGGCCGCGTCCTCGATGACCTTGAGCCCGTATCCGCGGGCAAGCCTGTTTATCGGGGCCATGTCGGCGCACTGGCCGTAAAGGTGCACCGGTATTATGGCCTTGACGCCCTTTGAATTTTTCTTGAGGAGTGATTCCAAGCTGTCAGGGCTGATGTTGTAGGTCTGCGGATGAATGTCTGCGAAGACCGGGATCGCGCCGAGACGCGCTATGGATCCCGCTGTTGCGAAAAACGTAAACGGTGTCGTTATTACCCTGTCCCCTGGACCCACGCCCGCGGCCATCAGGCTCAGGAGTATCGCGTCAGTCCCGGACGCCACGCCGACCGCGAACCTGGCGCCGCAATAGGAGGCTATCTCCGCCTCAAGTCCTGATACGTTCTTTCCTAAAACGTAGTGCTGGGAATCGCATACCGCCTTGACCTCCCTTAGCACCTCATTCCTAATCTTGCGGTACTGGGAGGCGAGATCCAAGAACTGAACCTTCAAAAGAGCAACTCCTATTCTATACTTTGATTATACAAAATTCCTGCCGGGTGTCAACCTCTTTTTTAATTATTTGGGCGTTAGAGGCGATTTTATCATGATTGATTTAAGGGTGCCTCTAAAAATTAGATATTTTTTCCGAGGTCGAGGCGGGGTGAAAATAAAAAGCGGAGCATATATGCTAATATGTGAGCATTTTTATTTTCGCCCTAACAAAGAGATCGGGAAAAAGAACAATTTTTAGAGGCGCCCTTAAATTTTTTCGGCGCTCAGCGCCTCATGCCGCGCCCTGTGGACCCTGTCGAGGACCCCGTTTATGAACGCCCCGGAATCCTCCGAGCCGTATCTCTTCGCCAGCTCCACGGCCTCGTCTATCACGACCTTGTAGGGGACATCCCTCGAAAAGATGAGTTCGTATACGGCCACCCTCAGTATGTTCCTGTCAACGACGGCCATCCTCTCAACACTCCAGTTCTCCGAGTACTTTTCTATCTCGCGGTCGATGGCCTCTTTCTCCGCGGCCACCCCTTTTACGATCTCGGAGCAGTACCTGCGCGCCTCGGAGCCGGGGGCAAGGCCGTGCATCTCTGGCCCCAGGGCTTCATCGCTGCCGCCTTCGGCTATGTCTATCCTGTAGAGTATCTGCAGGGCGCTCTCCCTCGCCTTCCTCCTTACGTTCATCTTATATCCGGTGCCAGACAGTGAGTGTCATCTCTTTTTACCGACCGACTTCAGCAAATTGGCCATCTCTATGGCCGTGAGGGCCGCGTCCCTGCCCTTGTTCCCGGACTTTGTGCCCGCCCTCTCTATGGCCTGTTCGAGGTTGTCGGCGGTTATCACGCCGAAGGAGACCGTGCATTCGCACTCAAGGGCGACCCTGGCTATGCCCTTGGCGGCTTCGGCGACTATGTAATCGAAGTGCGGGGTATCGCCGCGTATCACGCAGCCGAGGCAGATTATCGCGTCATGGTTGCCGGCCCTGGCCAGCTTCCTCGCCACCACCGGAATCTCGAATGAGCCCGGGACCTTCACTATGTCTATATCATCCCCGGAAGCCCCGCTTCTCAAGAGCGTGTCAACGGCCCCGGCAACGAGCCTGTCGCTTATGAAGTCGTTGAACCTGCTGACAACGAGGGCTGATTTAAGGCCCTTGGCCGAAAGGTTGCCTTCAACTATCCTGGGCATATCGCCTCCTCTTTTTTTTAACGCCGCCGTGCGCGGGCGGAGTGGGTGCGGAAATACGCGTATCAAACGGCCGGGCCCCGGCGGATGCGGCAGGCTACCTGCGCGGCTCTCCGTCCTTTACGTCCTCATCGAGGTTCGTGAGGATATGGCCCATCTTCTCCTTCTTTACCTTCAGGTACTTGAGATTCCTGCTGTGCGGCGTTGTCTCTATGGGCACCCTCTCCACTATCTCAAGGCCGTAGCCCTCGAGGCCGACTATCTTCTTGGGGTTATTGGTCATGATGCGCATCTTCTTTACGCCCAGGTCCAGGAGTATCTGCGCGCCGATGCCGTACTCCCTGAGATCGGGCTTGAAGCCGAGCTTTACGTTGGCCTCAACCGTATCGAGGCCGCAGTCCTGGAGCGAGTACGCCTTGAGCTTGTTGGCAAGCCCGATGCCCCTGCCCTCCTGGTGCATATAGAGGACTATCCCCCTGCCCTCTTTTTCTATCATCTTCATGGACGCCTTCAACTGGTCCCCGCAGTCGCAGCGCTCGGAGCCGAGGACATCGCCGGTGAGGCATTCGGAATGGACCCTTACAAGCGCCGGCTCATCGGGGTTTATCTCGCCCTTAACAAGGGCGAGGTGCTCATGCTCGTCGACGACGTTGGTGTAGGCTATGGCCTTGAACTCGCCGCCGTACCTGGTCGGCAGTACCGCCTCGGCCGCCCTCTTCACCAGCCTGTCTTTCTTAAGCCTGTACTCTATGATATCCGCTATGGTCACGATCATGAGGCCGTGCTCTTTCGCGAACGCCTCGAGGTCCGGCATCCGCGCCATCTCGCCGTCTTCCTTCATTATCTCGCATATTATCCCGGCCGGTGCAAGCCCCGCGAGCCTGGCCAGGTCGATGGAGCCCTCGGTCTGGCCGGTCCTCACCAGCACCCCTCCGGTGCGCGCGCGCAGCGGGAATACATGGCCGGGGCGGGCGAGGTCCTCGGGCCTTGCGCCGTCCTTTATGGCCGTGAGTATGGTTACGGCCCTGTCGGAGGCGGAGATGCCGGTAGTGACCCCTATCCTTGCGTCCACCGAGACCGTGAAGGCGGTCCTGTAGAGCGAGGTATTGTCCTCCACCATAGGCTTCAGGTCGAGCTCATCGGCCTTCTCCTCGGTAAGCGTAAGGCATATGAGCCCCCTGCCGTACCTGGCCATGAAGTTTATGGCGTCCGGCGTGGCCTTCTCGGCGGCCATGCACAGGTCCCCCTCGTTCTCCCTGTCCTCGTCGTCGACAACGATCACGATGCGGCCTTCCCTGATCTGGCGCAAGGCCTCTTCTATCCTCTTTATAGACACCCTATCCCTCCACAGGTCAGCGGCCTCTCAAGAAACCGTGTTCCTCAAGGAACGCTTCATTTACCCCTTTTTTGCCTTCGGTCAGGAACCCGGTCATGAACTTCTCCACGTACTTGCCGATTATGTCGGTCTCTATGTTGACCTTGTCCCCCTCTGCCTTCAGCTCAAGGGTGGTCTTCCTCAGGGTATGGGGGATGACGGCCACCCTGAACCCCTCAGCGGTCAGGCCGGCCACAGTGAGGCTTATGCCGTCAACCGCTACCGAGCCCTTCTTTACGATATAAGCCATAAGCTCTGGCCCGACGCCGACCTCGAGGTCGAGGTTATCCTTCCTCGCGGACTTTTTCTTTATGAAACCGACGCCGTCGATATGGCCTGTGACGATATGCCCGCCCAGGGGCCTTGAGAGCGTAAGCGCCCTTTCGACGTTGACCTTCTCCCTCTTCCTGAGCCCACCGAGGGTCGTCACAAGGAGGGTCTCCCCGCTGACGTCGGCGCTGAAGGAATCCCCTGAGAGCGCGTCCACGGTAAGACAGACGCCGTTTACCGCGATGCTGTCGCCCGGCCTGGTCCCTTCGATCGGAAAATTGGTCTCAACGGTTATTCTACCAGATGCGCCTTTTTTTTCAATAGATTTTACCGTGCCGGCGCCCTCTATTATGCCTGTGAACATACCCTCTCCAGGACCTCATGAAAAGCCGTTCGCCGCTGTTGAATGTCCGAAATACCCCTCAAGGACTATATCAGAGCCGATCTTCCTTGAAGCCATCCTCTCAAGCCTCGGGGCGTCCTTCAACCTCTTTATGCCGAGCGGGCCTATGGACGGCAGTCCGTCGGAGCCGAGCGCCATGGGGGAGATGAAGAGGACGAGCTTGTCGGCCAGGCCCTTTTTCATAAGCGAAGCCGCAACCCTGCCCCCCCCCTCCACGAGCACGCTTGTCACGCCCCTTTTACCGAGCTCCGTCAAGACCCTCTTGATATCCACGCCGTCTTTGCTCCCGGCTACGGTTATGACCTCCGCGCCCCTGTCCGCGGCCATCGAAGCCCTGGACTTGACGGCCCCGGCGGTGGTGAATATCAAAAGCCGCGCGCCTTCCTTGAAGACCTTTGCGCTCAATGGGATGCGCAGCGTCGAGTCGAGGACTACCCTGGCCGGGTCCCTCCCCCTCGCAAGCCTCACCGTAAGCTCCGGGTCGTCTTTCAATACGGTGGAGACCCCGACCATGACCGCGTCGTTTATGGCGCGCAGCCTGTGGACGCAACCCCTTGCCTCCTGCCCGGTTATCCACTTGGACTCGCCCCTTGAGGTGGCTATCCTGCCGTCGAGGGTAGAGGCGAGCTTGAGCGTTACGAAAGGCAGGCCCGTGGTGATATGTTTTATATAACCCTCGTTTATCCTGCCGCACTCGTCCCGGAGCACGCCTGAGACGACCTCTATGCCGGCGGCCCTCAAGGCCCTTGTCCCCCTGCCCGATACCCCGGGGTTGGGGTCCCTCATGCCAGCCACCACCTTCTTTATCCCGGAACGGATGATCGCTTCAGTGCATGGAGGGGTCCTGCCCCAGTTGCAGCACGGCTCTAGCGTGACGTAGAGTACCGCCCCCTTTGCCGCGGCCCCGGCAACACGGAGGGCCTCGGCCTCCGCGTGCGGCAGACCGGCCTTTCTATGGTAGCCGCCGGCGATGATCTTTTTATTCCTGACTATCACCGCGCCAACGGCCGGGTTGGGGCTCGTGGAGCCGAGGCCTTTCCTGGCGAGAACGAGAGCGGCGCGCATGAAGCGGACGTGGGATGAAAGGTCGTCTCTTGCCGCGCGCATCGCCTCAGCCCTTCTTCTTTGTGTCGAGGAGGTCCTTGAGCTCGTGCATGAACTCGTTTATGTCCCTGAACTCCCTGTAGACCGAGGCGAACCTCACGTACGCGACCTCGTCGAGCTTTTTAAGCTCCTCCATCACGGCCTCTCCGATGACGGAGCTCTGTATCTCCCTGTCTCCCATGTCAAGGAACCTCTGCTCCAGCCTGTCCGCCGCCTTCTCTATCTCCTCGATGCTCACGGGCCTCTTCTCGCAGGCCTTCATGATGCCGCCCAGAATCTTGGCCCTGTCAAACGTCTCCCTTGCGCCGTCCTTCTTCACCACGAGCGGAAGGGTCTCCTCCACGCGCTCGTATGTCGTAAACCTCTTGGCGCATTGCAGGCACTCCCTCCTCCTGCGGGTGGTGTTCCCGTCCTGGGAGAGCCTCGAGTCGATGACCTTGTCTTCGATAAACCCGCAAAACGGACACTTCATGCCGGCAATATAACAAAAGTTATGGCCAAAAAAAAGGTTTTAATGTTCCCTTCGGATACGCCGGAGCCTGGCGGCAAGGTGGGTCAATGTTCCCTTCGGATGGACCATAGCTATATGGCGGGGGGTGGTACATGGATGGGCGGCGCGGCGGCCTGGCGCAAAAAAGGCCCCAGGACCGATAGGTACTGGGGCCTTTGTGCAGTCAAGGAATCACGGTATACGCGCGCCACGCATACAACCGCTGGCTCTTACGCGATGGGATATATTAATAGGGCACCGGGGGCGGATTATTTGCCGCCGAGGACCGCGTCCTTGCAGGCCTTGGCGACCCTGAACTTCACTACCTTCTTGGCCGGTATCTTTAAGGCCGCGCCTGTCTGGGGGTTCCTGCCTATCCTGGCCTTTCTCTTTACGAGCACGAGCTTGCCGAGGCCCGGAAGCGTGAAGGAGTTTTTAGCCTCCTTGTACGCGAGCTGCGACAGATGGTTCAACATCTCCGCGGCAAGCTTCTTCGTTACCCCGGTCTTCTTAGCGATAGAATCAGCAATCTGTGCCTTCGTTAACGCCTTTGCCATCTGAACCTCCTGTTCATTTTTGAAAATTTTTATGAAATTCGACTCCGCGCGACGCGCCGGAGTTGAGGAAAGCCCGTTACGACCAGTTATACATACACGCTTTTTGTCATTAATGCAACTAAAAAATATCAGCGAATCTACCATTAATAAAAAATCTTGTCAACAACTGAAATCACCTTGCCTCCATCGGCCCGCTCATGGGCGCGGCGGCGGCGAGCAAACCCCCGGGCTTTTACATATCGCCGCGGGGAACCGCGGCATAGACGCCGGCGGGCGCAGAATCACGTTGTCCGCGACAGGTCTTTATAGTATCATTGTCGGATGCTCCGAACCATAGATAAATACGTATTCAGGGAGGCCGCGGTCCCGTTCCTCCTGAGCCTGGCGATATTGACCCTGACGGCGCTCCTGAGCAAGGTGGTGAAGCTTATCGAGCTCGTACTGACCCACGGCGCGGGCGCGCGCTTTGTCTTCTGGTTCATCTTATCGGCGCTCCCGTCATTCCTCGTCTACACCATCCCCGTCTCTTTCCTGATAGGGGTCCTGATAGCGTTCACACGGTTGAGCTCCGACAGCGAGATAACGGCGATGAAGGCCTCGGGCATAAGCCTCTTCAAGCTCCTGAGGCCGGTGCTCGCGCTGGCCGTCATAGCCTCCGTTTCCACCCTCGCCTTCACCCTCTATCTCTTCCCCTGGGGGAGCCTGAACCTGAAGAGGCTCATGTACGAAGCGGCTAAATCAAGGCTCGTCTCCGGTATAGAGGAGAAGACCTTTTACGACCGCTTTAAAGGGGTCACCCTCTATGTGGACCATATAAGCCCCAGGACCGGGGAGATGGAAGGGGTCTTCATCTCCCAGACCGGGGGCGGGGAAGAGGGCGCAAGCGGCGCATCGAGCGTATTTTTCGCCGACAGGGGCGAGTTCTTTCCCTCCACCGAGGACTTCTCCGTCTATCTGAAGCTCCGTGACGGCAATATACACAGGAGGGCGGACGACGCCTACCATATCGTCGATTTTTCGTCTTATACGCTGGAGCTGGGCTTTGCCGGGGCCGCGCCGCCTAACGAGGCGGAAAAGTCCAACAGGGAGCTCTACACCGGGGAGATGATAAAACGGATAGAAGAGATAAAGGCCAGGGGGGAGAACCCCGCCCCTCAGGTGGTCGACCTCCACAAGAGGTTCGCCCTGCCGGCCTCGGTATTCGTCTTCGCCTTCCTGGGGGTGCCTCTCGGGGTGCAGAAGGTGCGGTCGGCGCGGTTCACCGGCTTTTCCATCGCGCTCGGGGTGGTGCTCGCCTATTACGCGGCCTCCACGGCTCTTGAGGGCCTCGGCAACAACGGGGCGCTGAACCCGGTCCTCTCGGTCTGGGGCTCGGATATAATATTCGGCCTTGCCGGCCTCTATATATTCCGCATGGCCGCAAAGGACGACCCGACAGGCCTGCTCAAGGGGCTGATGGAGGGGCGCTTTAACCCGCTATCACGCAGGCGCAGGCGTTAGACAGGCTTCAGCGCAGGCCAAAACACCACAAAGAAGCGTATTTTAGAACCCACCCGGGGCTAACAGGTTGTTGAAAAACCCTCGCGTCCGTTCAGGCTGTTCAAAAAACTCCCAACCCACGCCACTTGGCGTGGGTGCCCCGAAGGCGTCGAGGAGCGAGGAATGAGGCGTATTTTGTCCATACGCCGCAGTGACGAGCGACGATGACAACGCAGTAGATGGACTTTTTCAACAGCCTGCTAATAGGCCCAGGGGGTTTCAGAACGCTAAAAAATGAAGATACTTGCAAGATACATAGTCTCGGAGTTCGCCAAGCTGCTCGCCATAACGCTTGCGTCCTTCATACTCCTTTTCATCATGATGGACGTATTCGAGAACATGGGCAACCTCGTCAAATACAACGTCCCGGCCCTCCCCGGCGCGGCGTTCTTCATCTACAAGATGCCTTTCATAGTAAGCCAGGTCTCGCCCATAGCCGTGCTCATGGCCACTCTACTCTCCCTCGGCATACTCGCAAAGAGCGGAGAGGTGACGGCGATAAAGGCCGGCGGCGTGCGCCTTATCCGGGTGGTATATCCGCTCTTCGTCGCTGGCCTCCTGATAAGCGCGGCCATATTCATGATGAACGAGACCATGACCCCAGGCGCCCTGAAAAAGACGGACGCCTTCAGAAAACAGTGGTTCGGATACCAGGGCAGCTCTTTCGGCAAGGAGGGCATCTGGCTCCGGGCCGAAAGCGGCATCTTCAACATCAGGCAGTTCGATACCCGCAGGAACCAGTTAAACGGCATCACCTGGTATGTGCTGGAAAAGCCGTTCAGGATAAAGGCCCGCGTCCACGCAAAGACCGCGCAGTGGAAGGAAGGCAAATGGGTCGCCCCCGAGGCCGTCGTCTGGAGCTTCTCCGCAACGGAAGGGGCAGGGAAGTCCGTGGCGGAGGACCTCGCCCTTTCAGGGGTCCCCGGCCCGGAGGACCTCTCCAACGTGGAGGGCATCCATAAGAACATGGGCTTCATGGATTTATGGAACTACATAAGCGGGCTCGAGGACGAAGGCTATGACGCATCGAGGTACAGGATAGACCTCTACGGCAAGGTGGCGTTCCCGCTCGTGAACTTCATCATGGCGCTCGTAGGCATACCGTTTGCCTTGAAGACCGGCAGGCACGCCGGAATAGCCGCTGGAGTGGGCCTGAGCGTGGCGATAGCGTTCTGTTACTGGATAGTCTTCGCCATCCTGCGGTCGCTGGGCCAGGGGGGCATGATCCCGCCGATCGTAGCGGCGGCGCTGCCGGACCTTCTGTTCCTCGCCATAGGCGCACTCATGTTCGGATACGTCAGGCAGTGAGGCCGATAGCGCGCCATCCGTTTAAAAAAAGATTTTTTTAAGCCCTGCTTTGTGTTATTAAATTGACAACCCGGCGGCAACGGGGCCGGAGCGGAGATTGAACATGCATAGCGAGCGCATTCGCCGCAGCTTGGCTAGCGGGGAGCTTCAATTCCCGGCAGGGCCGCCGGGACAAGCGCCATAAGGGGCAGGCGATGAACCACCCCCGGAGCCAAGCTACGGGGTATCCGTTGGAGTATCTGTTTTTCATACGCGGCCATCCGCGCTTAATTTACCCGAAGGAAACGTTAAAATGGACTACAAAGAGACGCTGAACCTGCCGAGGACCGAGTTCCAGATGAAGGCGGACCTGCCCAGGAAAGAGCCGGAGACGCTCAAGGACTGGGAGGTTAGGGGACTTTACGGAAAGATAATGGAGGCCGGGGCCGGAAGGCCCAAATACACGCTCCACGACGGCCCCCCCTATGCCAACGGCAGCATACACATCGGCCACGCCCTCAATAAGATACTCAAGGACTTCGTGGTAAAGAGCAGGTTCATGGCCGGGTACTCAACCGATTACGTCCCTGGATGGGACTGCCACGGCCTGCCCATAGAACTCCAGGTGGAGAAGGAGCTTGGGCAGAAAAAGCACGCCGTCTCAAAGACCGAGATAAGGAAGCGGTGCAGGGCGTACGCCGGGAAGTTCGTCGAGATACAGAAAGAGGACTTCAAGCGACTCGGCGTCTTCGGCGATTGGGAGAACCCGTACCTCACCATGAGCCGAGGCTTCCATCCTGCGCGAGCTCGGCAGGTTCGCGGAAAAGGGGCTCCTTTACAGGGGCAAAAAGCCCGTCCACTGGTGCTCGTCCTGCAGGACCGCCCTTGCCGAGGCAGAGGTGGAGTACGCAGACAAGACCTCGCCTTCGGTCTACGTAAAGTTCGAGGTAGACCAGAAGGAGATAGAGAAAAGGCTAAAGGTATCCGCCGGGGGCAAAAAAGTTTACATAGTCATCTGGACAACGACACCGTGGACCCTCCCGGCAAACCTCGCCATCGCGCTCCACCCGGAGCTTGAGTACGCGCTCGTATCCGTTGGCGACGAGGCGTATATCGTTGCCGCCGGGCTCCTTGACTCCATAGCCGGGAAGTTCGGCTGGGAGGGCGCAGGGCGGAAGACGCTCAAGAAGTTCTTTTACAGGGACATCGAGGGGCTCAAGGCAC
>JACRLF010000103.1 GCA_016235365.1 Deltaproteobacteria bacterium
AGGTTTACGACCCGAAAGCCTTCTTCCCTCACGCGGCGTCGCTGCGTCAGGCTTTCGCCCATTGCGCAAAATTCCCCACTGCTGCCTCCCGTAGGAGTCTGGCCCGTGTTTCAGTGCCAGTGTGGCTGATCGTCCTCTCAGACCAGCTACCCGTCTTAGCCTTGGTAAGCCGTTACCTCACCAACAAGCTGATGGGACGCGGGCTCATCTCCAAGTGACAGGTCCCGAAAGATCCCCGCCTTTAACCACGGGGCATATGCCCCGTGGTCTTATCCGGTATTAGCTCGCCTTTCGGCGAGTTATTCCAGTCTTGAAGGTAGATTACCCACGCGTTACTCACCCGTGCGCCGCTCTACTCACGGAGTTGCCCCCGCTTTCTCGCACGACTTGCATGTGTTAGGCGCGCCGCTAGCGTTCGCTCTGAGCCAGGATCAAACTCTCCAATTAAAGTTTCAAGTTTGATTTAAATAAGGTTAAAAAGGGTTGACAGATTGACTGTGCTTGCTATTTAGTTTTCAAAGAGCAGACTCACTCATTATAATCATACCACTAAACGCAACCGATGTCAAGCGGTCCTGGATATGAAGGCTTCTCGAAGTGAGACTTTACATTATATCTATTTCAAAAGACGTGTCAAGAGAAAACATGACCAGCTGCGGATTTAATTCCGATTAACTTCAGATTAATCCTGTCAAGTGGAAGTCCAGAGGGCTTACTTGAGGAGCAGCGAGATTGTCCATTATAATGATTTCTAAAACCTTGTCAAGAAAAAACAACCCTCTTGAAAAATCTTTTTCCTACCTGCAATAAAAGCCCTTTATCCGTGGGCACCTCGGCCCTGGAATCGGTCACCTTGGCGCCGTCTATCCTCACCCCGCCCTGCTCTATGAGCCGCACGGCTTCAGACGTGCTTTTGGCAAGCCCTGCCTTTACCATGACCCGCGCCACCCACAACCCGCGCTCCCCGTCGGCCCCTATCCGCACCTCCTCGATATCCTCGGGCGTCTCCTTCCTGGCGAAAAGCGCCTTGAAGCCCTCCTTCGCCTTCCGCGCCTCCCCGGCCCCCCAAAACCGCGCCGTAAGCTCAAAGGCAAGGGCCTCTTTCGCCTCCTTGGGGTGTACCGCTCCGGCCTTTATCTCTTCGACCCTTTCGCCCGGGGCGTCGCTAAGCAGGTCGTAGTAGCTCATCATCAGCCCGTCCGATATGCTCATCACCTTGCCGAATATCTCCTGGGGCGGCTCGTCTATCCCGATATAGTTGCCGTAGGATTTGCTCATCTTTTGAATACCGTCGAGGCCAACCAGCAAAGGCATCGTCAGGACCGCCTGCGGCTCCTGGCCCATCTCCCTCTGGAGCTCCCTGCCGACAAGGAGGTTGAAGAGCTGGTCGGTTCCGCCTATCTCCACATCGGACTTCAGCACGACCGAATCGTACCCCTGTATGAGCGGGTAGAGGAACTCGTGTATGGCTATGGGGCGCCCCTCCCTGTATCTCTTGTGGAAGTCGTCCCTCTCAAGCATCCTCGCCACCGTGTACCTGGACATGAGGCCGATAAGGTCGGTCGGCGTAAGCCGCTCCATCCAGGCGCTGTTGAAGACCACCTCGGTCTTTTTCTCATCGAGTATCTTGAATACCTGCGAGGTATAGGTCTTTGCGTTGGAGAGCACCTCTTCCTTTGTCAGCGGCTTCCTGGTCTCGGACTTTCCGGTGGGGTCTCCTATCATGCCCGTGAAGTCCCCTATGAGCAGGAGGACGTGGTGGCCGAGGTCCTGGAACTGTTTCAGCTTATGTATCAAAACGGTGTGGCCAAGATGCAGGTCTGGCGCGGTGGGATCAAACCCCGCCTTTATCCTCAGCGGCCTGTTGCTTTTAACGGATACGGAAAGCTTCTTCAGCAACTCGTCGTCGGTGATGACGGTTGTGGAGCCTCTCTTTATGATGTCGAGCTGGTCTTTCGGTTCCATGGTCTGTTTTTTGGGTCTTCAGGGTTTAGCAGGCTGTTGAAAAACCCTCGCGTCCGTTCAGGCTGTTGAAGCTCCCCGCGGCTTTTCCGCGGGGAATCTTCGACATGTAAGGAAGTATCTATATCCGATTCGCTCGCTTAACCCCGCTAGCCAAGCTACGGGCTGGGCGCTCGCTATGCATGTTCAAAAAGCTCCCGACCCACGCCACTTGGCGTGGGAGGCGTCGAGGAGCGAGGAATGAGGTGTATTTTGTCCATACGCCGCAGTGACGAGCGACGATGACAACGCAGTAGATGGACTTTTTCAACAGCCTGTTAGTGTACCGGGCCTCGCACTTGCTATACGTTTTCAAACGGCACCTTGAGCCTCTCTATGGACCTTGCCCTGCCGTCCGCCCCGACCGTAATCACCACGCCCTGAAGCTCCACCCCCCTGACCGCGACGTCGAACTTGACCGGCATCTGGCTGATGAACCTCTCTATTATCGACTCCTTGCGCATCCCTATGACGGAATCGGTCGGGCCAGTCATCCCGGCGTCCGTTATAAAGGCCGTGCCGTTTGGCAGAACCCTTTCATCCGAGGTCTGGACGTGCGTGTGCGTGCCGATAACGGCGCTCACCTGGCCGTCGAGATACCATCCCATCGCGGCCTTCTCGGAGGTCGTCTCCGCGTGCATATCGACGACAATGACAGTGGTCTCCTCCCGTATCCTGCCGACGGCGGCGAGGGCGGTCTTGAAAGGGCACTCCACACTCTCCATGAAGACCCTGCCGAGGAGGTTCAAAACGCCCACCTTGACCCCGGTTGCGCTCTTGAATACGCCCCAGCCGCATCCCGGGGCCCCAGCCGGATAGTTGGCGGGCCTGAGAAGGCTGCCCTCCTTCTTTATATAATCGTATATCTCTTTTTTGTCCCAGACGTGGTTGCCCGTGGTGATGACGTCTATCTCGAGCCTCTTCAGCTCCAGGGCCACCTCCGGGGTGATGCCGAAGCCCCCGGCGGCGTTCTCTCCGTTGGCTATGACGATATCCGGAACATGCCTGTTGATGAGGCCCGGGAGAAGCTCCCTGACGGCGTTCCTTCCGGGCCTGCCTATTATGTCCCCTATAAAGAGTATCTTTGTATTTCCGCTCATAAAATGGAGTCCGCCGCCCGCCGTTATAGGTACATGAACCACGCCGGGAGCAAGCGGCGGCGTATCCAAAGGAGACATTAAAATACCGGGCGAGCGGATATGGAACGCGCGGCCCCTTGCGCACCGGGGATACAGAGACCCCCGCCTTTACAGGCGGGGGTCTCCTGGGCCATGAGCCGTGCTCGCGCCCTGTTTTTTAACGTAAGGGGGTATCTAT
Organism: Deltaproteobacteria bacterium; assembly: GCA_016235365.1. Lineage (GTDB taxonomy): Bacteria > Desulfobacterota > GWC2-55-46 > GWC2-55-46 > GWC2-55-46 > JACRLF01. Next base: position 3,319 of record JACRLF010000103.1, read on the forward strand.
TCCTATTCGCTCGCTTGACCCCAGCCCCAAGCTGCGGGCCGTGCCGCTCGCTATGCACGTTCATTACACGGGAAATGGCCCTCAACCGGCCTTTACGGGCCGGGGTTCCCCCTCAAACCAAAAGACCGCGCTGGTTACCTCGCGTAGTCCACGGCCCTCGATTCCCTTATGACGGTGATCTTTATCTGTCCCGGGTAGCTCAGTTCCTTTTCTATCTTCTTCGCTATGTCCTTGGATAGAACCACCGCGCCCTCGTCGGTCACGCTCTGGTTCTCCACCATCACCCGTATCTCGCGGCCCGCCTGGAGCGCGTAGGATTTTTCCACGCCCGGGAAGCCCTTGGCTATCTTCTCGAGGTCGTCGAGCCTCTTCACATAGGTCTCGAGCATCTCCCTGCGCGCCCCCGGACGCGCCGCCGAGAGCGTGTCGGCGGCCTGCACGAGCACGCCGAATATGGAATCAGGGCTGTCGTCGTGGTGCTGGCCTATGGCTGACACTATCCTCGGGGCCTCGCCGTACTTCTTGGCGAGCTCGGCGCCTATGGCCGCGTGCGGGCCTTCGACCTCGTGGTCGACGGCCTTTCCTATGTCGTGCAAGAGCCCTGCCCTGCGCGCCACCTTTGTCGGCAGCCCCAGTTCCGAGGCCATGACCCCGCAGATGAAGGCCACCTCGAGGGAGTGGGCGTATACGTTCTGCGCGTAGCTCGTCCTGAACTTGAGCCTCCCGATGAGCTTCTGTATCTCCTTGTGTATGCCGTGGAGCCCGGTGTCGAATATCGCCCTCTCGCCGGCCTCTACTATGGACTGCTGGACTTCGCCCTCGACCTTGGAGACGATCTCTTCTATCCTCGAAGGGTGTATCCTGCCGTCGGCTATGAGCCTCTCGATGGATATCTTGGCTATCTCCCTTCTGACCGGGTTATGCCCGGAGAGTATCACCGCCTCCGGGGTGTCGTCTATTATGATGTCTATCCCGGTGGCGGCCTCTATGGCGCGGATGTTGCGGCCCTCCCTGCCTATGATCCTCCCCTTCATCTCCTCGTTCGGGAGGTTCACCACGGACACCGTCCTCTCCGTCACGTACTCTCCGGCGTACCTCTGTATCGCGAGGCTTATTATCTCCTTGGCCTTCTTGTCGGCCTCGGCCTTCGTCTCCTCCTCTATCCTCTTGAGGAGTTTGCCGGCCTCGAGCTTGGCCTCGTTCTCCATCGTCTCCATGAGGATCCTTTTGGCCTCTTCCGTGGACATGCCGGCCAGCCCCTCGAGCTTATGCCTCTGCGCGGCTATCAGGCCTTCTGTCTCGGCCTCCATGTCCTTGAGCTTTTTCTCCTGGAAGGTAAGGTTCTTTTCCCTCTTCTGCAGCTCGGCGTCCCTGCGCTCGATGGCTTCGAACTTCTTGTCGAGGTTCTCTTCCTTGCTCTGCAACCTCTTTTCAAGCGCCTGGATCTCTTTTCTGCGCTCCTTGTTCTCCTTCTCGAACTCCATCTTGCCCTGGAATACGATATCCTTGGCCTGCAGTTCCGCCTCTTTCTTGGTATTCTCAGCCGCCTTCTTCGACTCGGCTATTATGGAGTCGGCTGTGATCCTGCCGGCCTCCGTATTGGCCTCTTCTATCCTTTTCCTCGTTATAAACCCGACTCCGACCCCTACGAGTATCGAGACAACCGCGATAGCAGCGACGATTATTATTGTAGATATCTCCATAACTGACCCCTTTCCGCCTTTATTTTAAAAAGATGGCCTTTGAGCCGCCCTCCGCCAACCCCTGAAGATCAACGGAACTCCGCCGGCGCGTTCACAGACCGCCTTTACCTGACCATAGCCGCGGGGTTCTCCCCCGCGTTGATGCGCGGCCCCGATTCAAGGGCCGTATATACCCTCCTTTAAGGCCGGGGCCGTCCGCTGGAGCCGCCCCCGCCGCAAACCGCGCTTGATTTATGCCCTGAGTAGACACCCCCCCCATGCCGCCTGCAAGCTTTCAGATACCCCCCATGAACCACGCCGCCGGCCAAGCCGCGTTTAATCAGACCACGAAGGGAACATTAAACCCTTATTATCCTCTTTTCGGTTATGATGACCGAGACCCTGACGTCATGACGCTCAACCGGTATCTCGCTCTCCATCACCTGGAAGTCGTACGCCAGGCCGATTATGTCGCCGTTGAACGTGCCGAGCGCCCTGTCATAATACCCCTTGCCGTACCCGAGCCTGGAGCCCCGCGCATCAAAGGCCACCCCGGGCGCCACCACAAGGTCGAAGGCCTCGGGCCCTGTCCTCTCATCCGCTTCAGGCGGTTCGAGGATATCGTACCTGCCGGGGGCCAGCCCCTTAAGCCCGGCCACCTTGAAAAACGCGAGATGCCTGTCTTTGCCGTCCACGACCCTGGGGTAATACACCTCTTTGCCTTCCTCTGCCGCCTTCTGGAATATGTCGTCCGTGAGCACCTCGTTCTGGAAGCTCGAATACAGGGACAGACGCATGGCCCCGCGGAAAAGGCGCGTCCCTAAAAGCCTTTTCTGGATCTTGAGGCTCATGCGGTAGACGTCCTCGAACGCCATGCTGCGGCGCTTCTCAAGGAGTTCCCTGCGTATGCGCTCCTTTAAGAGAAACCTGTTCATCGACCTTTGCTTTGAAAGGAACCGGGGAAGGATGAGGAGGATAAGCTTGAAAATCAAGGACAGACCGTACTGCACGCCCCGCGCTTCACGCCAAGGGGGATTATTTCTCCATCTCCTTTGAACGGGGGACGTCTCTAATCCGTGAATATCATAAGGCTATCAGGGAAAACCGGCTTCAACAAGACCCTTTATATTGAAATCTTTCCGATACCGTCTGCCGTCCATATCAAAAACTTCCTCCCCCGCGCAAGCCGTGTCATGGTAATTTTGAACCTGTCTTTTAGAACAGGTGGGCGCCTTAATTAACAGTTTTCGACTTTCCCTCAGGGGGACGCGCCGTCCACATATCAGGGAAGGCTCCCTTATTTAGAATGTTGGTTCTAAAATATACCTGTGATCACGAGAATCGCAGGGGAGGATACGGAAACTATGCCAATCTGCCGTCTATGAGCAGAGCAAGCTCTTCCGACCTCTTTCCCAGTTTTTCAAGCGTCTCCTTTGTCTTTATGACCTCTCCGGTAATATTCAAGGCGGCCAGCAGCGCCAGGTCCAGGGTTGATACGGCCTTTGTATTCTCCTTAACCTCCTCTATCTTATTGTTTAGGTAATTTTCCACCGCGCGCATGTACTCCTCGCCCTCTTCGCTTTTAACCGTGAGCCTGTGTCCATGTATCTTCAGTTCCGCAGCCTTTTTCAAACCGACCTCGCGTAACTTTCTGGAAATGTTTTCAAAGGCTCAGGCGCTCTGGATGAGCCCGTCGAGCCTGGTCAAGAGGGTGTCGACCTTTTCCTTGACCTGGACCTTTTCCCTGTCAAGCCTCTTCAACTTTGCCTTGAGGTCTTCCACCTCCGCGCCCTTTGCCTCGATTGCATCTTTAAGCCTCGCGTTCTCGGCCCTTAGCTCCTCACAACGCTTGAGCACCTGTTCAACGCCTATCTCCAGCCGTTCAAATTGTTCAAGCGCCATGCAGGATACCCTCCAATCCATTTATATATTACTTTTTTAAAAAAGAGAAGTCAAGGTCTATCGTTTGAAGCATCTGATGGATGCAACGGACTCTCCGGGTCATGGGGCGATTTCTGACGACGCACATGGAACGCACCCCAAAAAAGCGTCCATTTCCTTTACACATTCCATATTCGCCTATCTTACTGTTTCTTTTAATATTTTTGAAAATTTCGTGGAATATCCTGAAAAAATGTGTATTTTTTCTTTACACTCTCCTGAAAATCCAGTTTTTAAAACCATTAAAAAACAAATAGTTAAGATATGGCACAAATATTGCTTATTTTATAGAGTATTCGTAAATATCACAGGGGGAGGTCTTGATGTCCATACACGGCAGGGGCGGGCGGGTGTTTTTTTATCTTTTCGGTCTTTTTTGCGTGGCTTTTCTCGCTTACGGTTGCAATGCCGGGAGGGAAGGCGGGCAGACGCTCAAGCTCAATACTGAATACCAGGCGGTTCTGCTCGACAACGGCCAGGCGTACTTCGGCAAGGTGGAACAGCCCGGCGGGGACTTCATCCTTTTAAAAGACGTCTTCTACATCCAGAGCCGGGTCGATAAGGACAAGAAGTTAGTTGCAAACGTCCTCATCAAGAGGGGCGCCCAGGAGTGGCACTCCCCCGACTCGATGCTTGTAAACTCAAGGCACGTGATATTCATGGAGCCCGTGACGCCCTCCTCCAAGGTGGCGCAGTTGATAAAAGAGGAGAAGGCGAAGGAGGGGAAGAAGTAAAGGGTTGTAGACGGGTTAGGTGTAAGCCGTAACCCGCCGGATGTCAGACAACCATTCGGCGGGTTCAGCCTCGGATGCGGCAGGAGGAAACTCCTGCCGCCACCTGTAACCATTCGGCGGGTGTGACCCGCCCTCGCTCTGATTAATTCTTTTTTTGCCGTCATTGCGAGGAGCTTTAGCGACGAAGCAATCTCTAAGTGCTTGATTTGCCTAAAGATGAGATTGCTTCGCTACGCTCGCAATGACGAACGAAGGAATTAATCAGATGTTCCATAAATCATACTTAAAAATACTTTAATCCATATTTACGCGAAAAGGAGGCACTCATGAAAAGAAAATGGCTGTATTACGGCATCATGGCGCTCTCTCTGGCCGTCATGCCAGTGCGCTCAAAGGCGTTAGCCGCGGACAATTACTGGCTTTGCGGCAGTGACCAATGGGACAACGGCTCATGCTGGTCCCTCGGCGCACAGCCCGGGGCCGGCGACAACGCATTGCTCAACGCTCCGGGCGCTACCGTCGATTACGTAAGCGCCTCGAACCCGACGCTCGGATACGTGGAGGTCGACGAATCGCTCTACGGGAGTTCTCTCAACCAGACCCAGGATACCCTCACCACCGATTACATGACTGTGGGTAATGTGGGCTATGGTGGATACAACCTGAGCGGCACGGGAAGCCTCGTTGTGAACAACAACCTCACTGTCGGCGCCTCAACAGGCTCATTCGGCGCGGTTGTTCAGAGCGGCGGCTCCGTCAGCATCAGCGGCGGCTATGGCGCCCTGACGCTCGGCAGGGATGCGGGTGCGTACGGCCAATACGAGTTGTGGGGCGGCACCCTCACCCTCGTAGGGTCCGAGGAGTACATCGGGGAGAACGGCGCCGGTTATTTCTACCAGAACGACGGCACGCATGAATTGAACGGCGTGATGTATCTCGGTGTTCAGGCCACGGGCTATGGCTATTATGAATTGTTGAACGGCACGCTGACGGCCGGCGCGGGCGGCGGGTCCATCGTCCTCGGCGAATGGGGCGGCACAGGGGTATTCAACCAGTCCGGCGGCACGGTCGCGGTCAACGATATCACCCTCGGCAGGCAGACGGGCGCCAACGGCACGTATAATCTCTCCTACGGCGATGTAACCGTCAGCGGCAATACCATCGTCGGCGACTACGGCACGGGCACGTTCAACCAGTCCGCCGGGACGAATACCACGGGTTCGCTCGTGCTCGGCCAGAATGTCGGCGGCACAGGCACGTACAACTTGACCGGCGGCACGCTGAACGACAGCGCGATAGTCGGCGACGCGGGCGTCGGTATCTTCAACAACAGCGGCGGCACGCACAACGTCACAAACGACGAAGACCTCATCCTCGGCAACCAATCGACCGGCGTGGGCACGTATAACTTAAGCGGCAGTGGAATCCTCTCTGTAAACATGGGCAACACTATCGTCGGCAACTACGGCGCAGGCACGTTCGACCAGACCGGCGGCACCAACAGCACGGGAGGTCTCTTTCTTGCCAACGAGTGGGGCTCAACCGGCACTTATAATCTGTCCGGCGGCGACCTCACGACAAACTGGACCAATGTGGGAGGATGGGGTGTCGGGGTGTTCAACCAGACCGGCGGCACGCATACCACCGGCAATCTCCTCCTCGGCAACGGCGGGTCGTCATGGATCAACTCCGACGGCACCTATAATCTGAGCTACGGCGCGCTGATCGCCAACAGTGAAACGGTTGGCGCCTTCGGCAAAGGCACCTTCAACCAGACCGGCGGGACCAATACCGTCAACGGCAGCCTTGTTGTCGCGGACGGGCCCGAGGCTTCCGGCGGCACGCCGACGCGCGCCGGCGACTACAATCTCTTTGCCGGCGACCTGACCGTGTCCGGAAGCACCATCGTGGGGAACGGCAACAACTTCTTTGCCGGTGAACCCGGCGGCAATGGCACATTCACGCAGACGGGCGGGACCCACGCCACCGGCACGCTGATATTAGGCGCCGCGGGTAGCATAGGGAACGGAACTGGCACTTATAACCTCTCCGGCGGAGACCTGACGTCCGTATCCACCGTCGTAGGGGAAGGCGGCACAGGCACGTTCAACCAGGACGGCGGCACGCATACCACGGGTTCGCTCACGCTCGGCCAGAATACCGGCAGCTTCGGCATGTACACCTTCACCGGCGGCGTCTTGAACGACAGCCTCATTGTGGGCGACGCTGGCACGGGCTTCTTCGACAACAGCGGCGGCACGCACAACGTCACAGGCGACATGGTCCTCGGCAACCAGACCACGGGCATTGGGACGTATAACCTGTCCGGCACAGGGAGCGTGGCGGTCTCCGGCAACACTATTGTCGGCATGGATGGCACAGGCTACTTCAACCAGTACGGCGGGACGAATACGGTTAGCTACAATTTCGTGCTCGGCCAAAACGCAGGCGGCAACGGCGAATATAATCTGAGCGGCGGCACACTGTATACATCTTTCTACGGCGGAGCATCCAACATCATAGGAGATTACGGCACGGGCACATTCAACCAGTCCGGCGGGACGAATACTGCCGTCATCTGGACGACACTCGGCCGGAATGTCGGCGGCTACGGCGAATATAACCTGAGCGGCGGCACCCTCTATAGCGGCCTGACAGTCGGCGAAGCCGGCACCGGCGTATTCAACCAGGACGGCGGGACGTACAACGTCAACGGCAACCTTCTCCTCGGCTATCAATCGACCGGCGACGGCACATACAACCTGTTGAGCGGCGGCATCCTGTCTAACCCGTACAGCACCATCATAGGCATGGATGGCACCGGCACTTTCAACCAGAGCGGGGGTACCCACGACGCGAACAACCTGCGGGTCGGACAGAGAGACGGCACCGGCACCTATAACCTGAGCGGCGGCGACCTGAACGTAACGGTGCAGACCGTCGTAGGCGGTAAACTCGGTTCCGCCACAGGCACGTTCAACATGACCGGCGGCACACTGACGACCGCTGGAGAGACCGTAATAGGCTACTACGGCACAGGCACCTTCAACCAGTCCGGCGGGACGCACACCGCGGGTTCGCTCACGCTCGGCGCTCAGGCAGGCGGCAACGGCACTTACAACATGACCGGCGGCACGCTGAACGACAGCGCGATTGTCGGCGACGCGGGCACGGGCGTGTTCAACAACAGCGGCGGCACGCACAACGTCACCGGCGACCTCACCCTCGGCAACCAGGCCACGGGCGTGGGCACCTATAACCTGTCCGGCACGGGGAGCTTGGCGGTCTCTAACAGCACTATCGTCGGCGAGTCCGGCACAGGCGTCTTCAACCAGACTGGCGGGACGAACACGATTACAGACAACCTCGTGCTCGGCGATCAGGCCACAGGCTCAGGCGCCTATGCCTTAAGCGCCGGGGTTCTCTCGGCCAATGACCTCCATATCGGGGAGTACGGCGGTGGCGACTTCTACCAGTCAGGCGGGTCCAACACCATCGCGAGCGAGCTCTTCCTCGGCCGCAACGCGGGGAGCGCCGGGAGCTATGACTTGAGCGGCGGGACGCTCAGCGTAGGATGGGCGGAACGTGTCGGGGTTTACGGCACGGCCGCCTTCACGCAGACAGGCGGAAGCAACAGCACGTCGGACCTCGTCATAGGAGGAGAGTCGGGCGGCAGCGGCGCTTATAACCTGAGCAACGGCGACCTTACCGCCCTCAACGAAGTGGTCGGCAACAACGGCACGGGCGCCTTCACCCAGACAGGCGGGACGAACACCGTCTCAGGTACGATTACGATAGCGCAAAATACCGGCAGCACGGGCGCATATAACTATTCCGGCGGCGCGCTGACCTCGACCGGCGGCATCACCAACAACGGCACGTTCAACCAGTCCGGCGCGACGACCGTAACCGCAAACATCACCAACACCGGCGCGTATAACATGAGCGGCGGCGGGACCAACACTGTGGCCGGCGACTTCACCAACAGCGCCACGGGCACGGTAAAGACCACGTCCACGACGGCGGTCTTCACGGGCGTGTTCACGAACAACGGGGCCTTCGTGAGCGACCCGTCGAACAACTACTTCTCCGATCTCATCGTCGGGTCCACAGGCTACCTCACGGGCGGGACCGGGGACAGTTTCTTCATCAGCAACGACTTCATTAACAACAGCGCTCAGAACACGCTCTGGGATACGACGGCCGCCTACCTGAGCTTCACGACGGGAACGGACTCGTCCCACAACTTCTACCTCGCTGGCGTGGACTTCGGCAATACGATGTCAGGGTATACCGACAACTTCGCTTGGTATACGCTCGACCTCGCGGGCAACAACACCCTCAACCTCTATGACGGCAATTCGACGGCTGGAGGCGCCCTGTACGCGGATATACTCCTCGGCGCCTCGATATCGGGGGGTACGATCACCAACATCTTCGGTAATGGCATGAACATCTACTACGATGCCTCGCTAAGCCAGAACGCATACCTGGGCGGGGGCACTTATAGCTTGGCGGGGGGCGGACAGCTTATCGGAATAGGGGGCCAGACTGCCGTGCCAGAGCCGTCGACGCTCCTGCTCTTAGCGGCGGGCTTCGGCGGGTTCCTCGCCGCAAGAAAGAGGCTTTTCAACAGAAGGGCGTAACGGACGGCGGTGGCGGCGGGATGGAACTCCCGCCGCGTCTCAAGTGAGGTGTGCAAGGGAAATGACAAAGGGCCTGTCCCCGGAGGGGACAGGCCCTTTGTTTTGCCATTCGCTGTCATTGCGAACGAAGTGAAGCAATCTCCCGGAGATTGCTTCGTCGCAAAAATCGCTCCTCGCAATGACAATTCGAGACTTTTTGCTTTTTATCGTTCCCACATCAAGGGGGAGGAGATTTGTAGTGATTCAATACGCGTAAAGGTTGCCGTACGGCCTCGATGAGACGGGGACGAGCTTCTTAAAACCCTTTTTCATCACCTCTTCGAGCTCGAGGCCGAAGTCCTTGCAGTACTCCGTTAAAGACTCCATCAATACCTTCCTGTCCTCGTCGTCCGGGTCCATTACGCCGACCTCTGCCCCGCATATATCCTTATCGACCTCGCCCCTGACGTATATTACGCCGCCGTGCATGCCGGTCCCGAGGTAGTCGCCGACAAGCGGCGCCCCGTCCCTATCGTCAAGGCCGAGGAGTATCAACACCCCTCCCGCCATGTACTCTCCGAAGAAGTCCCCGGCGCACCCGCCGACTATGATGGTAGGGGCCTGTTTTTTCATGCCCTTCATGTGTATGCCGACCCTGTACCCGACGCTGCCGCGTATGTGGAGCTTGCCGCCCCTCATGCCGTACCCGAGCACGTCCCCGGCGTTGCCCTCGATGATGACCTTGCCGCTATTCATCGTGTTGGCGATGTTGTCCTGGGCGTTGCCCTTGACCCTCAGGGTCGGGCCGTCCATGAACGCCGCGAGGTCGTTCCCGGGCACGCCTTCTATGGTGATGACGGAGGCGCCCCTGAGCCCGTCGCCGATATAGTACTGGCCGTTCACGTTCTTGAGCCTGATCTCTTTTTCGCCGCGGGCCACGGCCTCGCGCACCTGCCTGTTGAGGTCGCGGTAGTACGCGCCCTTTGCGTCTATCTCAAGCATTTTACCCTTCTCTCCTTATCAGGCTGCTGAAAAACTCGATTTGTCGTCTTTGCGAGCGTAGCGAAGCAATCTCATCTTTAGAAAAATCAAACACTTAGAGATTGCTTCGTCGCAAAAAAATGCTTCTCGCAATGACAATGCGGGATTTTTCCGCAACCTGTTAAATAATGACGCCTTGCCGACGCCTATCTCCCGGCCGGTTTCACCCCGAGTATGTCGAGGGTCTGCGTATCGAGGCCGACCCCCCTGAGCCTTTCACGGTTGCCCCTCAGGCTCTCGACGGCGTTTATCCCGAGGGCGCCCAATATCTCCTTTAGCTCATGGACCCACGCGTGTATCAGGTTGATGAGCCTCTCGGCGTAGACCTCGGGGTCGAGCCTTACCGTAAGCTCGGGCCTCTGGGTGGTGATGCCCCAGGAGCAATTCCCGGTATAGCACTTGCCGCAGGTCGTGCACCCCATTGTAATGAGGGCGGCCGTGCCTATGGCCACGGAATCGGCGCCGAGGGCTATGGCCTTTGCCGCATCCGCGCTCGAGCGTATGCCGCCGGCGGCTATTATGGACGCCTCGTTCCTGATGCCCTCCTGCCTAAGCCTGTCGTCCACCGCGGCTATGGCGTACTCTATAGGGATCCCCAGGTGGTCGCGTATTATCGAAGGGGCCGCGCCCGTGCCTCCGCGGAACCCGTCGAGGTAGACTATGTCGGCGCCGGCCCGCACTATGCCCGAGGCTATGGCGGCCACGTTGTGGACGGCGGCTATCTTCACGGACACGGGCTTATAGTCGGTCGCCTCTTTTATGGCGTATATGAGCTGCCTCAAGTCCTCTATCGAATATATGTCATGCTGTGGGGCCGGGGAGAGCGCGTCGGTCCCCACGGGTATCATGCGCGCCCTGGCCACCTCGAGCGGGATCTTCTCTCCGGGCAAATGCCCGCCTATGCCCGGCTTCGCGCCCTGGCCTATCTTTATCTCGACGGCCACGCCGGCGTTCAGGTAATCGGGGTTCACGCCGAAACGCCCGGAGGCGACCTGCACTATTATATTGTCCTTATACGGGTATAGGTCCTCATGGAGGCCGCCCTCCCCGGTATTCATGACTATGCCGCACTCCCTGGCCGCTATCGCGAGCACCTTCTGCGCGTTCAGGCTTATGGAGCCGAAGGACATGGGGGAGAATATTATCGGCGCCTCGAGCTTTATCTGCGGGGGCATCTTCCCCTTCAACCTGAGCCTGCCGCTCTTGTCCTTCTCAACGGCCACGCTCGAGGGCTTCTTGCCGAGGTAGGTCCTGAGCTCCATCGGCTCCCTCAGCGGGTCGATGGAGGGGTTTGTCACCTGGCACGCGTCTATAAGGAGGTTGTCAAAGAGTATGGTGTACGGCAGGTCGCTGCCCATGCCGGTAAGCGGTATGCCGCCGGTCTCGGCCTGCCTCTTTATGTTCCTTATCTGGTGGAAGCCCCAGTATGCGTTCTGCTTGAACCTCGTGGGGTTGTCCTGTATCTCTATGGCCTCTTCGGGGCAATAGTGGTAGCACCTGAGGCACTTGACGCACTTCGAGGTGTTTATCTGTATCCGGTCTCCGCCCCAGGAGTATACCCCCCACCCGCAGTTGTGGATGCACCTCTTGCACCTTATGCATTTTTCACGATCGATTGTCGCCAGATACTCAGGCGGCGCAAGACTCTTGAACATTAAATCCTCCCGATATGAACCCTATAAGGGATTCAAGCCCCAAGGGGTCTCAGAACGCTAAAAATATGAACCCGCCACGGACTAAAAAGCCACGGGGGTTTCAGAACACCATAATAACGAAGCCGCCATTTGATACGGCTCAGTCCTCGAGCTCCACTATCACGGGGTCGCCCGCGCGCGGGGCCCATACCTTCTCCGGGGACGGGCATATCGCCCTGATGGCCGACTCCTCGCTCGCCATGTAGACCATGTCGTCCTTTGACGCGGCCACAAGCGGGCGGAGCTTTATCCTGTCGTTTATCCCGACCAGGCCCTTGCTGTGGCCGAAGAGTATGGAGAACGGCCCGTTCAGGAGCGCGCTCCCGTAAGTGAGCCTGAGCGCCGTAAGCGCCTCCCGCTCTTCGGGGTCCATGGCGTCTATCTTCTTCCAGAATGGCGCGGCCAGCGCGGCGCAGGCCGTCGGTATATCGAGGCCGTGCCTCCTTATGAGGAGGTCGAGCAGGTAGGCGGCGACCTCGGTGTCTGTGAGGAGCGTCAGCCTGTAGCCGTACATCTCAAGGTATCTCTTGTTGATCCCGTAGGAGGATATCTCGCCGTTATGGACGATGGACCAGTCCAGGAGGGTGAAGGGATGGGCCCCGCCCCACCAGCCCGGCGTGTTCGTCGGGAAGCGCGTGTGGGCCGTCCAGATATATCCCTCGTACTCCTCTATCCTGAAGAACTCCGCTATGTCGCAGGGGTTTCCCACGCCCTTGAAGGCGCCCATGTTCTTGCCGGAGCTGAAGATATACGCCCCCTCTATCTCGGAGTTGACCTTCATTACGGAGTTGACGACGAAGTCCTCTTCCTGCACGTCCCCGACCATCTTGTCCTTGAGGGGCCGCATGAAGTAGCGGACGAGGAGCGGGCTTATGGGGATGGCCTTTACCGGGAACGTCGGTATCTCCTCTATCTTCTCTATATGGTAGTTGTTCCTGAGGTACTCCTCAGCCGTCCACCTGACCGAGGGGTCGTCATACATTATGTGGAAGGCGTAAAAGTCCTTGAACTCGGGGTATATGCCGTAGGCCGCATACCCGGCGCCGAGGCCGTTGCCCCTGTCGTTCATCAGGCAGAGCGATTTCACTATGTCGCCGCCGCTCTTCCTCTGCCTCTTCCTGCTGATCAAGCCCGTAAGGCCGCAGCCGGAGATGTCTTTCTGATAATCGTGGTCCACCGTTTGTCACCTTTTTTTAGCGTTCTTAGGCCCCGTGGGTTTTAAACACGGGGAGGTTTCATTATCATTGATAGCATGGGGGCCGTTCTACATGATTGCCTCCGCGCCCACCCCATTTATCAGTCCGCTTCCGTAGGGCTCCCGCCGCCCTCCCTCGATTGCTTGAGAAGCTCGTATAATTTCCTGAACTCATCCACGCCGCTTGCCTTGGGCTCCGGCAGGCCGAGCTTCTTCCTCGCCGGGAGCGCGGGCTCGCCCAGGCGCGAGGTCTTGACGAACATCTCCCAGCCCCTTTTCACCTGCGCCGGGTATATGCCCTTCTTGGAGGCGAGCATCCGCATCGAGGTCATGGCGTTTTCAAACCCGTAATGCTGGTAGCACATCTCAAGGCACTGGTGGCACTCGAGGCACTCCCAGATATGGCCGGAGTCGAGCCACCTCTCGTGCCGGCCGTTGAGTATGTCCTTTATTACCTCCCTCGGGTCGTATCCGGGTATATGCATGCATGAGGGGCAGATGTCGAAGCAGGCCCCGCACTTCGAGCACATCTCAAGGAGCTTGAAGTTCAAAGTGGCCTCTAACACCGTAATTACTCCTTTTTTAATCCCCTTTCGGGGTTTAATTCCCCGCGGCTTGCCGCGTAGACTTATAGATGATGTTTCCTCTTTATACCCCGCTGCTTGCGGCGGGGTAGTTTATTCAGCCTATCACGACAGGGGCCCTCAAGCCCTCTTCCATATCCACGCCGCGGGAGAGGGCAGTGGTAACGGCCTCCCACTTCTTCACAAAGGGGCCGCAGTCCACCCTGTGCGACGTCATGCCAAGCTCTTCCGGGGAGTACCCCAGGGCGAGCCCGAGCAGCTCCGTGAAGTATATCACCGGGACGCCGAACTTCTCCCCTTCCTTCTCCATGAGGAACTGGTTGTTGTCGAACTGGAGGAAGCACGACGGGCAGCAGAGTATGAGCGCGTCGGCGCCCATGGACTTAAGCTCCTTCAATTTTATCCTGGCGAAGTGCAGGGCGTTTTCGTGCCTGTCTATCCTGTCCAGACCCTGTCCGCAGCACATGAGCTTGGTATTGAACTCCAGGCTTTCGGCCCCGAGCGCCCTTATCAGGTTATCGAACTTCTTCGGGTTGAGCGGGTCGTCGTTTTTGAGCGCGTGGGACGGCCTTATCATATGGCAGCCGTAGTGTATGGCAACGCGCATGCCGGAAAAATCCTTCTTTATCTTCTGTTTTATGCGGGATATCCCCACCGCGTCGTGGAAGAAAGGCACCAGGTGCCTTAAGCCGGCCTCCCCGGTGAACTCCCTGCCGATCTCTTTTAAAAACGAGTTGACATGGGCCTTCTCCCCGGGGTTGGCGTTGAGCTCGCTTCGCACGGTCGCCAGGTTTGAAACGCACCCGGTACACGGGCTCACGAGGTCGTACCCGAGCTCATCCACGAGAGAGACGTTCCTGGCGGCGGTCACCACGAACGCGCCGCGGTCGACGTTGTTTACCAGGGACTTCTCAGGACAGCATGTGAACCCGTCTATGTCCCTGTACGGGAGCTTGAATGCGTCGAGCACCGTTCTTGTCGATTTTTCAATAAACGGGAAACGGGTCTGTATGGTGCAGCCCCAGAATACCGCGAACTCCTTCATCTCGCTACACTTCCTTCCGCCCCTGTGCGGAGCGCTGAAAAAAACAGCGAAAACCGCTTACCCCCTGAGCACTCCCTTGGGATACCGGCCTCAAAATACGACAAAGCCCGCCTATTGCCCGGGCTTCTTGAAGCTCCCCGCGGCTTGCCGCGTGGAATCTTCGACATATAAGGAAGTATCTATTCCTATTCGCTCGCTTGACCCCTAATAGGTTGTTGAAAAACCCTCGGTCCGTTCAGGCTGTTCAAAAAGCTCCCGACCCACGCCACTTGGCGTGGGTGCCCCGAAGGCGTCAAGGAGCGAGGAATGAGGCGTATTTTGTCTATACGCCGCAGTGACGAGCGACGATGACAACGCAGTAGATGGACTTTTTCAACAGCCTGCTAAGCGCTATGCATGTTCAAGAAAGATTCCGATGGAACTCCCCGGAACCGGCTCCGGCCCTCACAACGGCGGCGCCGCGTTTAATCTTAAAAACCCGCTCCTTGCGGCGCTGCACATCAAGGAGGCGTCAAACCCTGTGCCCGGCCTGCCACGGATGGCAGGCCGGAACCGGGTAAAAAAAGAAAAGCCGCTCAGGCCGGCACGCAGGCGTCTACAGGGCACACCTCGGCGCACTTCGGCTGGTCATGATAGCCTTTGCACTCGACACAGAGATTAGGGTCTATCACATATATATCGCCCTCGCTGATAGCGCTGACAGGGCACTCGGGCAGACATACTCCGCAAGCGACGCAATCTTCGGTAATCTTAAGAGCCAATGGAAATCACCACCTTCCGTTTTTGTTTTTGGACTGCGGGAACCATAAGCTTTTTTGTATACTGTATACTAACCCAGCTCCCGATAAAAGACAAGATTTTTTTTGCCTTCGGGTTTTTCGCCCCCTGGGGCTACGTTAAGGCCGCGATGGGCCGCCCTAAGGGGCAGGGGGCGCTTGATAACGTCCGAAGGACGGATAAAAAATCTCCGCCATTGATGGCGGAGAACCCTGATAGACCCTCAAAGGGGTCTGCCGCGTCGGCCACGTCCAAGTTTGAGCGCCGTAGACCCGGCCACGCCGCATCGGCAGACCCGGCCCCTTTGCATGGCCGCGGTCCGACCGGCCGGAGATACGGCCGCGGGGACCGGCGGATGGCCTGGACCAAAGGCCCTGTCCGGCACAGACCGTGAAGGAGGCCGGGGAGGAGCTACTTTTTGCCGAGTATGTCGCGTATGGTCTGCTTGAGCTCTGTCAGATCGGAAGATTTTATCACGTACGCGTCAGAGGCCCATGTGCCGAAGTCGTGCTTGTAGTGCGGGTAGGCCGTGCAGAGTATCACCGGGAGGTTTTTCCACTTCTCCTTGACCCTCCTCAAGACCTCGACCCCGTCCATGCCCGGCATCTTTATGTCAAGGAGAACCAGGTCTATGGAATCCGTCTCTATCTT
>JACRLF010000083.1 GCA_016235365.1 Deltaproteobacteria bacterium
GCGCAATAAATTCATCGTCATACTGTTTACGGTCTTTGCCGTAATCGCGTCCGTTTACGCGATGAAGAGCGTGCCGCTTGACGCCATCCCCGACCTTTCAGACACGCAGGTCATCGTCTATTCCCGCTGGGACAGATCCCCCGATATCATGGAAGATCAGGTCACCTATCCGATCGTAACCGCGCTGCTCGGCGCCCCCCGCGTCAAGGCCGTGCGCGGTTTTTCCGATTTCGGTTTTTCCTATGTATACGTCATATTCCAGGACGGCACTGATATTTACTGGGCGCGAAGCCGCACGCTCGAATATCTTTCCAAGATACTCCCGCAGCTTCCGGAAGGGGTGCGCACTGAACTCGGCCCTGACGCCACGGGAGTCGGATGGGTTTATCAGTATGCCCTTGTCGACAGGACGGGCCGACAAAGTCTCGCCGACCTCAGGGCGTTTCAGGACTGGTATATGAGATATTATCTCCAATCAGTGCCCGGCGTCGCGGAGGTGGCATCCATTGGCGGATTCCAGAGACAGTATCAGGTGAACATAGACCCGAACAGGCTGACCGCTTACAACATACCTTTAATGAAGGTTGTAAGCGCCATCCGCGACGGCAATAATGACGTGGGCGGAAGGCTCGTGGAATTCAGCGGCATGGAATACATGGTGAGGGGCAGAGGGTATATAAAGACGGTTAAAGACATAGAAGATATTGCCGTGGGCGTTGACAACAGAGGCACGCCTATAACGGTCCGGAATCTCGGCTCTGTGGCAATGGGCCCGGATATAAGGCGCGGCATCGCCGATCTTGACGGAGAAGGCGACACTGTCGGCGGCATTGTCATTATCCGGCACGGCGAAAACGCGCTGAATGTCATAGAGCGCGTCAAGGCCAAACTCGAAGAAATAAAACCTTCGCTGCCAAAAGGCGCGGAGGTCATAACAACCTACGACCGTTCCGGATTGATACAGCAGTCGATAGACACCCTGAAGGCGACACTTAAAGAGGAATTGATTTTGGTAAGCATAATCATCCTGATATTCCTCTGGCATATTCCATCAGCGCTCATACCGATAATAACAATCCCCGTCTCGGTGGTAATCGCATTCATCCCCATGTATTTCATGGGGCTTACATCCAACATCATGTCTCTGGCGGGCATAGCGATATCCATGGGCGTGCTCGTCGATGGCGCTATCGTGGAGGTGGAGAACGCCTACAAAAAACTCCAGTTGTGGGACGAAGGCGGACGTGTCGGAGATTATCACAGGGTACGCCTTGACGCCCTTAAGGAGGTGGGGCCCGCGGTCTTTTTCTCTCTCCTTGTCATAGCGGTGGCCTTTCTGCCTGTGTTTACGCTGTTGGATCAGGAAGGACGGCTGTTTAAACCGCTTGCATATACAAAAAATCTGTCCATGGCCATCGCGGCGATTCTGGCGGTCACCCTTGACCCGGCCATGCGGATGCTGTTTACAAGGATGGATTTCATATATTTCAGGCCGAAGTGGCTGGCATGGGCAACGAATCAGATTGTCGTTGGAAAATATTATCCTGAAGAAAAGCATCCGGTAAGCAAGATACTGTTCAGATTCTACGAACCTGTCTGCCGTCTTGTTTTGCGTTTTCCCAAGACAACGATTTTCATGGCTATCCTTCTGGTGGCCTCGACGGTCCCCGTCTATTTCAAGCTCGGCTCCGAATTCATGCCGCCGCTCTATGAAGGCTCTCTACTGTACATGCCGACGACTCTGCCGGGGATTTCAATAACGGAGGCGCAGAAGCTCATGCAGACGCAGGACAGGATATTAAAGACCTTCCCCGAGGTGGAGAGGGTCTTCGGCAAGGCGGGCAGAGCGGAGACCTCAACCGATTCAGCGCCCATTTCCATGATGGAGACAACGGTCATCCTGAAGCCCAAGGAGCAGTGGCGCAAGAAAGAACAATGGTATTCAACATGGCCTGAGCTCCTTCAGAAACCGCTCAGACATATCCGGCCCGACACCATCTCAAAGGAAGAACTGATAAATGAGATGACATCTGAATTACGATTTGCCGGAGTAGTAAACGCGTGGACCATGCCTATAAAAAACCGCACTGACATGCTCTCCACGGGCATCCGCACGCCGGTGGGAATCAAGATATTCGGCGCGAACCTGAAGGAGATCGAAAAGATAGGCTCTCATCTTGAAATGATACTGAAGGATGTCCCGGGCACGCGAAGCGTCTACGCGGAAAGGACAGCCGGCGGGTATTTTCTGGATTTCAATCTGAAGCGCGACCAACTGGCAAGATACGGCCTGACCGTAAAAGAGGCGCAGATGGCGATTATGTCGGCCATAGGCGGCGAGCCGGTAACCACCACAGTGGAAGGCAGGGAGCGCTACACGGTAAACGTCCGCTACGCCAGAGAGCTGCGCGACTCGCTTCCAAAACTCCGCAGGGTTTTAGTCCCTGCAATGTCCGGCAATCAGATTCCGCTTGAACAGCTCGCGGATATAAATCTTGTTTACGGCCCCGCGATGATAAGAAACGAAAACGGGATGCTCTCCGGATATGTATACGTTGATTTATCGGCGAACGACATAGGCGGATACGTGAAAGAGGCAAAAAAACTTGTCGCTGAAAAACTGCAACTTCCCGCGGGATACTCCATTGTCTGGAGCGGACAGTACGAAAACATGCTGCGCGTGTGGGAAAGGCTTAAAATAGTTATCCCGGTCACCATTGTGCTCATCTTTGTCCTTCTCTATATGAACACAAAATCCGCCGTGAAGGCCGGCATTGTCATGCTTGCCGTCCCCTTCTCGCTCATAGGCGCGGTCTGGTTCCTCTACCTGCTCGGATACAATGTCTCAATCGCCGTATGGGTCGGGATGATCGCGCTCATGGGCCTCGATGCCGAAACAGGCGTCTTCATGCTCTTATTCCTGGACCTGTCATATAACGATGCGGTGAAAAGAGGGCGGATGAAGACGTACGAAGACCTTCTGGATGCGATAATGCACGGGGCGGTAAAGAGGATAAGGCCAAAGATGATGACCGTATGCGCGGCCGCCATCGGGCTTATCCCCATCATGTGGTCGCTCGGCACGGGCGCCGACATGATGAAGCGGATAGCCGCGCCGATGGTAGGCGGATTGTTTACCAGCTTTATCCTTGAACTGTTGGTGTATCCGCCTATCTATGCGATCTGGAAATGGCATTATGAAATGAAAAAGGGAACGGTGGATGTAAGTCAGTTACCCACGTCAGAGGTTCGCGGGCATTAAAATTCCCTGCCTGGTATCTACGTGCCGTGGAAGGAGCGGGGCCTGACAGACCGCTGAAAAAACACCGGCTGAGGTGGCATCTTGAGGAAACTCTGGTATACTCTATCCAAACCGTACGCATCTTCAACGGACAGACAAAAAAACTTCTTAGGGGGTAACGATGAAAAAACTGGCAGTCCTTTTCGCTCCGGCCTTTTTAGCCGCAACGCTTGTCGCCTCACCGGTCCTCATTCAAGGATACGCCCATGCCGAGGAGAAGGCCATGGAGGCCGCGCCAGCCACTCCCCCCGGCATGATGATGGGAGGGCACGGCAAGATGATGGACCCCAAGTTGATGATGGAGAGGCACGATATGATGCGGGACTCCCTCAAGGCCCTCCGGGATACGATGGCCATACTGAGGGACCTCAACCACAAGCCCACGCCAGAGCAGCAAAAGAAGCTCGACGAGATGATCAAACGGACCGACGAGATAATCAAGCGCCATGAGGACATGATGAAAGAGATGCAGATGAAATGGAAGGAGACGCCGGCCAAGTAGCCCGCCGTGCATTTCAACAAGCGCCGCCCGCATAACCCGCGGAAAGCCGCGGGTTATGCGGGCGGGCCTCTATGGATTGCGCGCCAGGCAGGGCGCGCTCGTAAGGCGCGTCCGTGCGCTACCTCGCCTTGAGCGTTGAATAACCGCTCATCCCTATTTTTCAGGCCGCGGTCGTACCGCGCCTTGCCCACCACTCCCCGGCGCCTGTCCGGAAATACCCTTAAATACCGCCGTCTTTCAAATCCCGGCGGCCCATGAACATGCATAGCGAGCGCATTCCCCAGCCCCAAGCTGCGGGGTCTATCGAGCGAATGGAAATAGATACTCCCTTATATGTCGAAGATTAAGCGCGGCTTGGGTTTAGGGGGGCTTCAATCCTCCCTGGGCTTAAAACCCCAGGGTTTTCAGAGCGTTAAAAAACAAATAGCTTGACAATCAACTTTGCCATGTGTTAGCAATACTAAGCTCCATTTTAGGTTACGCAACCTCTCACTGAAACCACCCCCGGTTTTAAGGCCCAAGGGGTTTCAGAACGTTAAAAAATAAGGAACCCAAAAAATCTATCGGCTCATGCAACCGGCCATGGGTGCAAGGCAGGAAAAGCCCCTAACAGTGAAACCTCCCCGGGCTTAAAGGCCCAGGGGGGCTCAGAACATTAAAATATCTCCATGTTTTTCAGGAAAGCCGGCGCAAACAGACCATGATCTCACTCGACATCACGCTCATATACCCGATATTCGGCCTCCTTATCCTCACGTTCATCCTCAACAGGCTCCTCTTCGGCCCGCTCATCAAGGTACTCAAGGAACGCGACGAGCGGATATCAGGCGCCACGAAGAAGGCGGCGGAGATGGAGAAGTCCGTGGAAAAAGGCCTCCTCGATTATGAGAAGAGGCTCAAAGAGGCCACGGCAAGGGGCCATGAGGAGAGGAACAGGCTTCTGAGCGAGGCCCTTGAAAGGGAAAAAGAGATCCTCGATTCCTCCAGGGCATCGGCGGCGGAGGAGCTCTCCGGTATGAAGATCAGGATAGAGGAAAGCAAAAAAAGCGCCCTCGCTTCGCTCATTAAGGACTCCGCCGCCATCTCAAGGGAGATGGCCGAGAAGGTACTGGAACGCAAGGTGATCGTCATGCTCCTTACCCTCGGGCTCTGCGCGCTGCCGGCGTTGGGCCTGGCGGCCGAGGGCGAGCATCACGAAGGCAACAGCGGCCTGCTCTGGATGGCGGTGAACTTCGCGGTGCTCGTCATAGGCATCGTCATACTCTGGGTAAAGGTATTGAGCGGCCTCCTCGACAATAGGGCGGCCGACATAAAAAAGGCCATGGAAGACGCCCACGCCGCCAAGGAGGCGGCTGAGAAAAAATCCGTCGAATACAGGGAGAAGCTCTCCCTCCTTGAGAAACGGATAGCCGAGATACAGGAGTCCCTCAGGGCCGAGGGCGAGGCCGAAAAAAAGAGGATCATAGCCGAGACCGAAGCCTCCGCCGTCAAGTTCAAGGAACAGGCCCGCGCCGCCGCCGAGCAGGAAGTAAAAAAGGCGCGCATCGAGATACGCGGAGAGATAGCCGGGATAGCCGCCGGCATGGCCGAAGAGATATTGAAGAAAGAGCTTAAGAACGAAGACCAGGAGAGGATTATCAAGGGGTACATTGATAATCTGAGGCTCAACTGATGAAGGGCTCGGTAGCCGCAAGATACGCCAGGGCGCTCATAGAGACAGGCAGGGAGGACAACTCCTGCGACAGGTACGGCAGGGAATTGAGGACCGTGGAGGCGGTATTCGCCGGCAACCCCGTGCTCTACAAGGTGCTCCTGAACCCGATGTACAGGGTCGAGGAGAGAAAAGGGGTCATGGGCAAGGTGGCCGAATCTCTCAAGCTCTCCCCCTATGTATCGAGGTTCCTCAACATACTCGTTGAGACCAGGAATATCAGGTTCCTCGACGAGATATCGAAGGCGTACTCGAGGCTTGAAGACGAAATCGCGGGAAGGGTCAGGGCCACCGTTGAATCCCCCGGCGATATAGACCCCGCCCTGCTCGATGAAATCAGGAAAAAACTCAGCTCGATCCTTAAAAAGGACGTGCTTCTGAGCCACGGCAAGAACCCCGCCCTCATCGGAGGGCTACTGTTAAGGATAGAGAACACCATACTGGACGGCAGCCTTAAAAACCAGCTTGAACTGATGAAGGAAAAAATACTGGAAGGGGCGGTTTGACATGATAAAAGCGGAAGAGATAAGCCAGCTCATCAAGGCCCAGATAAGGGGCTTCGAGAAAGAGATAAATATACAGGAAGTCGGCACCGTCATATCGGTCGGAGACGGCATATCGAGGATATACGGCCTTGAAAAGGCGATGGCCGGAGAGCTCATAGAGTTCGCCGGAGGGCTCTACGGCATGGCGTTGAACCTCGATGAAGACAACGTCGGAGCGGCCATCCTGGGCCCAGACTACACGATAAAAGAGGGCGACACCGTAAAAAGGACCGGCAAGATAGTCGAGGTCCCGGTCGGGGAGGCGCTCATAGGCAGGGTCGTCAACGCCCTGGGCCAGCCCATAGACAACAAGGGCGATATAGCGGCGGCGGAATCCAGGCGCATCGATATAAAGGCCCCGGGCATAGTGGCCAGAAAATCGGTCAAGGAGCCGCTCCAGACGGGCATAAAGGCCATAGACGGCATGATCCCCATCGGCAGGGGCCAGAGAGAGCTCATAATCGGCGACAGGCAGACCGGCAAGACCGCGGTCGCCATAGACACCATCATAAACCAGAAGGGGCAGAACGTATTCTGCATCTACGTCGCCATAGGTCAGAAGCAGTCCACCGTCGCGCAGATAGTGGAAAAGCTCCGCCAGTTCGGCGCGATGGACTATACCGTCGTCGTAGCCGCCACCGCGAGCTCACCGGCCCCACTCCAGTTCATAGCGCCTTACACGGGGTGCGCGATGGGCGAGTACTTCAGGGACAACGGCAAGCACGCCCTCATCGTATACGACGACCTCTCCAAGCACGCGGTGGCCTACAGGCAGCTCTCGCTCCTCCTGAGGAGGCCCCCTGGGCGCGAGGCATATCCAGGAGACGGATTCTACCTCCACTCAAGGCTCCTTGAAAGGGCCGCCAAATTGAGCGACAAGCTCGGAGGGGGGTCGCTGACGGCCCTCCCTGTCATCGAAACGCAGGCCGGCGACGTCTCCGCCTACGTCCCTACGAACGTCATCTCCATCACGGACGGCCAGATATACCTTGAAACCGACCTCTTCTACTCCGGCATCAGGCCGGCCATCAACGTCGGCCTCTCGGTCTCCCGCGTCGGCGGCAGCGCACAGGTGAAGGCCATGAAGTCCGTGGCCGGCACTTTGAGGCTCGATCTCGCGCAGTACAGGGAGCTGGCCGCCTTCGCGCAGTTCGGAAGCGACCTCGACCCTGCCACCCAGAAACAGCTCGCCAGGGGATCGAGGCTCGTCGAGATATTGAAGCAGGGCCAGTACAAACCCCTGCCGGTTGAAAAGCAGGTCCTTATAATCTACGCCGCCACGAACGGCTACATCGACGCGTACCCGGTAAGCGCCCTCAAGAGGTATGAAGAGGATCTCTACAGCTTCTTCGACACGAAGCACCCCGGGGTGATAAAGGAGCTTAAGGAGAAAAAGGCCCTCGATGCCGACCTCAAGGCCAAGGTCAACAGCGCCCTCGACGAGTTCAAAGGCCTCTTCGTCGCCGAAGGGAAGTAAACCCTCCCTGGGCTTGAAGCACGCCGCTATCCAGGCCGCGGGCCGGGCGCTCGCTATGCATTTTCAATCATAGGGTATTGTGGATGTCTTATACCCGGAAGATACTAAAACATGCCAAGCCTTAAAGACATAAAACGCAGAATCAAGAGCGTAAAGAACACCCAGCAGATAACCAAGGCCATGAAGATGGTCTCCGCCGCCAAGCTCAAGAGGGCGCAGGACGAGATAGTGGCGGCAAGGCCTTACGCCGAGAAGATGCTCGCCCTCATATCTTCTCTCACCTCCAAAGCGGCCCCGGGCAGCCACCCGCTACTCACCGCCACGAAGGGCAACAAGGTCGGCCTTGTCTTCATCACCTCTGACAGGGGGCTATGCGGCGGCTTCAACTCGGTGCTGTTGAGGAAAGCGGACAGGTTCATATCCGAAAGGACTGATGCCGCCGTAAGCCTCTATCTCATAGGTAAGCGCGCGATAGAACACTTCAAGAGGCGCCCCTTGGAGACGCTGAAAGCAAGGCCGATGGGCAGCGGCAGGCCCGATTACCCGGCGGCCGCGCAGGTGGCAAAGGACGTCATGGACGCCTATCTCAAAGGCGAGCTCAACGAGGTCTACATCATATACAGCGAGTTCAAATCGGCCCTCGCCCAGAGGCCCGTCGTCCATAAGCTCCTGCCGATATCCGAGGTTGGAGATGAAGAGGCGCCAGCGTCAGAGCCGGGGTTAGAGTTAGAGCCGGAGTCAAAGCCGAAACCAAAGCCAAAATCGAAGCCGAAGTTGGAGTCGGGGTCATGGTCGGAGTCGGGGATTGGAGCGGCCAGGTTCGAGTACGACTACATCTACGAGCCGTCCAAGGAAACGGTGCTGGCGAGCCTCCTGCCCAAATACATAGAGGTGCAGGCCTTCAGGTCCCTGCTCGAATCCTCCGCGAGCGAACACGGCGCGAGGATGACGGCGATGGACTCGGCCTCCAAGAACGCCGCCGAGATGATAGGCTCGCTGTCGCTCAAGTACAACAGGCTCAGGCAGGCCGTCATCACCAAAGAGCTGATGGAGATAATCGGCGGGTCCGAGGCGCTCAAGTCATAAATACGTCATTATCAAAATTCTCCACCATTTATTACGGAGGATTTTAACGGGTTGCTAAAAACCAGGAATTTCGTTCAGGCTGCTCAAAAAGCTCCAGGTGCGAGGCGTCGAGAAGCGAGGAATGAGGCGTACTTCGTACGTACGCCGCAGTGACGAGCGACGAAGACAACGAAGCAAATGGACTTTTTCAGCGGCCTGTCAATCAAGGAGGCTTTTCAAATGTCCAACAACAAGAATATCGGACGGATAAAGCAGGTCATAGGGCCTGTCCTCGACATCGAATTCGCGCCCGGACACCTGCCGCAGATATTCAACGCCGTAAAGGTCACGAACCCGGCCATCAGCTCCGAGAAGTGGAACCTTACCCTCGAGGTGGCGCTCCACCTCGGTGAAAACACCGTGCGATGCATATCCATGGACTCTACCGAAGGCCTCGTCAGGGGGGCCGAGGCTATGGATACAGGGGGCGGCATCTCGGTGCCCGTCGGCAAGCCCGTGCTCGGCAGGATAGTGAACGTCGTGGGAGAGCCGGTCGACGAACTCGGCCCCGTAAAGTCGGAGAAGGCGTACCCGATACACCGCCCCGCCCCGCCCTTTGACCAGCAGTCGACTTCGATGGAGGTCTTCGAGACCGGGATCAAGGTCGTGGACCTCCTCACCCCGTACCTCAAGGGCGGCAAGATCGGCCTCTTCGGCGGCGCGGGCGTGGGCAAGACCGTCCTTATCATGGAGCTTATCAACAACGTCGCCATGCAGCACGGAGGGTATTCGGTCTTCGGAGGCGTGGGCGAGAGGACAAGGGAAGGCAACGACCTCTGGGAGGAGATGAAGGAGAGCGGCGTCATCAACAAGGCCGCGCTCGTCTACGGCCAGATGAACGAGCCTCCGGGAGCCAGGGCCAGGGTCGCCCTCACGGCGCTCACCATGGCCGAGTACTTCAGGGACGAGGAGAACCAGGACGTCCTGCTCTTCATAGACAACATATTCAGGTTCGTCCAGGCGAACTCCGAGGTCTCGGCGCTCCTCGGGCGCATCCCATCGGCGGTCGGATACCAGCCGACCCTCTCAACCGACGTGGGCGAGCTGCAGGAGCGGATCACCTCCACGACAAAGGGCTCCATAACCTCGGTCCAGGCGATCTACGTCCCGGCGGACGACCTTACCGACCCGGCCCCGGCAACGACGTTCGCGCACCTCGACGCAACGACCGTGCTTTCAAGGCAGATAGCCGAGCTCGGCATATACCCGGCGGTCGACCCGCTCGATTCCACATCCAGGATCCTCGACCCGCAGGTCGTCGGCGACGAGCACTACTCCGTTGCGCGCAGGGTCCAGCAGGTGCTACAGAAGTACAAGGACCTCCAGGACATCATCGCCATACTCGGCATGGACGAGCTATCGGAGGACGACAAGCTCGTCGTGGCGAGGGCGAGAAAGATACAGAGGTTTTTGTCACAGCCGTTCTTCGTCGCCGAACAGTTCACGGGAACGCCGGGCAAATACGTCGGGATAAAGGACACGATAAAGGGCTTCCAGATGATAGCCGCCGGAGGGTGCGACGACATACCGGAGCAGGCGTTCTACATGGTCGGCACCATTGAAGAGGCGCTTGAAAAGTCGGAGAAGATCAAGGCCTCGGCGTAAAAGGTTGAAGTTGTCATTCTGAGGAGCCGAAGGCTACGAAGAATCTTGTAACTTAAGGAAATAAAAAAATGGCGAATACTTTCTTGCTCGAAATAGTCACGCCGTCCAGGCGGATACTCTCCAGGGAGGTCGATTCGTTTACGGCCATCAACGGCAAAGGCGAGTTCGGGATACTGCCCAGCCATACGCAGTACCTTACCATTCTCAAGCCCGGCGAGATAACCAGACCACCATACTGGTTGAGAACGCCGTGACGCCGGAGGAGGTAAACCTGGATGCCGCAAAGGAACTCCTCGCCTCCACCGAGGAACAGTTGAGGACGCTCGATATGAAAGACCCGGAGTACCTCAAGGCCGAGGAGGCCAACCAATTCGCCCAGGCCCAAGTGAGGATAAAGGAAAAACACCGGGGCTGAAATTACCGGGAACCGCCTGCCCGCCCCGGACACAGGGCGCCACGAACTTACTCGACAGATCAGGCCCTTCGGTCGCTCGCCTATATACGCCTATATAAATGACGAGTTGTGCCACCTCACAGGCTCGCCGCTCTCTACGAGAATTACAAGCCATGAAGACATCCGTCACCAAAAAAAAGGCAATCTACAGCCAATCCGGAAACCCTCTTGAATTTTACGTTGCCGAGGAAGCGGCCGCCTACGGCCATAAAAAGCCCTACGCAACTTATTATGACGATCCGGAACGCTCCGTGAAGCTTCTCGAAGGCGATTGCATCGAGATACTGAATCACGCACGGGAAAACAGCATTGACATGATTTTCGCTGATCCGCCTTATTTCCTTTCTAACGGGGGGATTACCTGCCATGCTGGTAAAATGGTCTCTGTGAACAAAGGTAAATGGGATAAGTCAAAAGGTATCATTGAAAACCATAAATTCATACTTGATTGGCTCAAGGCTTGCCAGAGAGTCTTGAATTGGCCTAGTCGAGAAAAGCGTTTACAGTTGAAGACTCTTTAAGTGGAAAGAGTCATGGTCTTCCGGTTAAGATATTGTTCGCCAACAAGTCTTAACTAAAAGGAGGAAGGACCATGACTCATCAGCAGTATATCATATCCCGGAAGACCAACATACTTGAGCTTGGGCGCACACTCGGGAATATCTCGGATGCCTGCCGCAAGCTCGGGGTCAGCCGCACCCACTACTACGACATCAGGAAGACCATAGAGGAAGAGGGCCTGCAAGGGC
>JACRLF010000088.1 GCA_016235365.1 Deltaproteobacteria bacterium
AACGCCGCAATGAAAAGGGCAAGAATTTTTGTCACAATACGAATTGACAATGAGGCCGACTTGTCATAATCTTTCATTACCCACCTGTTTTATCGTCAAAAAGCCTGTCGGTTTAAACCTTTTTTTATCGGAAAGGAGCGTTTTTTGGAAATAAAATCCGATTTTCTGATAATAGGCAGCGGCATAGGGGGCTTGAGCTTCGCACTCAAGGCGGCCAAAGCCGGCACCGTGGCTCTCATCACGAAGAGGAACATCCGTGAGTCCGCCACGTACTACGCCCAGGGCGGCATAGCCTCGGTGTCGAGCAAGGAAGACACCTTCGACGCCCACATAAAGGACACCCTTGACGCCGGGGCCGGGCTCTGCCGGCGCGACATGGTGGAGCTCGTCGTGAGGGACGCGCCCGCGAAGATAAACGAACTGATACAACTCGGCGTCAGATTCACCATGAAGACCGGGGAGGGTGCCGGCCCGGAGCTCGACCTCGGCAAGGAAGGCGGTCACTCGAAGAGGAGGATAGTCCATGCGCAGGACCTGACCGGCAAGGCCGTGGAAGAGGCGCTCGTGGAGAACGTCATGAACCATAAGAACATAGCCGTCTACGAAAACCACATAGCCGTGGACCTGATAACGCACTCCAAGTTCGTCGAGGCGACGGCGCAGGATACCGTCTGGGGCGCTTACGTGCTCGACAAGAAGACCGGGGAGATACATACGTTCCTCGCCAGGGCCACGATCGCGGCCACAGGCGGGGCCGGCAAGGTCTATCTTTTCACGAGCAACCCGGACGTGGCCACCGGCGACGGCATAGCGATGTCGTACAGGGCCGGGGCCACGGTAGCCAATATGGAGTTCATACAGTTCCACCCCACGTGCCTCTACCACTCCAGGGCCAAGAGCTTCCTCATCTCCGAGGCCCTCAGGGGCGAAGGCGGGGTCTTGAGGCTCAAGGACGGCACCCCGTTCATGAAGAAATACCACCCGATGGCGGATCTCGCGCCCAGGGACATAGTGGCGAGGACCATAGACCTGGAGCTTAAAAAGAGCGGGGACGACTGCGTCTATCTCGACATCAGCCACAGGGACGCGGGTTTCATAAAGGAGCGCTTCCCTAACATCCACGAAAAATGCCTCGAGTTCGGGATAGACATGACCGCGGCCCCGATACCGGTGGTGCCGGCGGCCCACTATATCTGCGGGGGGGTGGTCACGGACAGCGACGGCGCCACCACGATAAGGCGGCTCTACGCCATAGGGGAGGCCGCCTGCACGGGGCTGCACGGCGCGAACCGGCTCGCCTCCAACTCGCTCCTTGAAGCCCTTGTACTCGCCGACAGGGCCTCTATCCATGCCGTAGACCTCGTGACAAAGGCCCCCGTGGAGATACCCCCTATCCCGCCATGGGAGACGAGGGGGGCGGTAGTGAGCGACGAGGCCGTCGTGATAAGCCAGAACTGGGACGAGATAAGACGCTTCATGTGGAACTACGTCGGCATAGTGCGGTCGGACAAGAGGCTTGAGAGGGCGCGCAGGAGGATAAATCTCCTCAAGCACGAGATAAACGAGTACTACTGGGACTTCAAGGTAACGGGCAACCTCGTGGAGCTGAGGAACATCGCGACCGTGGCCGAGCTCATCATCCGCTCGGCCACGCTCAGAAAAGAATCCAGGGGGCTTCACTACAACATCGACTACCCTGAGAGGGACGACGTCAACTTCCTGAAGGATACGCTCCTGAAGATCGGCGCGTAAGGCAACGGTAATCTACCAGGCCGCTGAAAAACTCGATTTGTCGTCTTTGCGAGCGTAGCGAAGCAATCTCATCTTTAGGAGAATCAAACACTTAGAGATTGCTTCGTCGCAAAAAAATGCTTATCGCAATGACAATGCGGGGTTTTTCCGCAACCTGTTACAGATTCAGAGCCGGCCTTTTGCGTAGGAATAGCAAGTCAGCCCCTCACCATCGGCTTCAGCCGATGGTGAGGGGCTGACTTAAAGAATATTTAACGGTCGGGTTTTGGGGATTCATAAAGTGTAAAGTTTTTTACACTCATATTTGACCGTAAATCAATGTTTCCTTATAAAACAATAGGTTATGATAAAATTATTGTGTAAAAAATCCGACACCATTTGTATCTTTTTCGCTCCTACGCCTTCACCTGCGCCTTCTGGGCCGGGTGGAACTTTATCAACACCGTCGTTCCCCTGCCCTTCTCGCTCTCCACCTCTATCTCGGCGCCGTGGTCCTGGATGATCCTGTAGCTTATCGTAAGGCCCATTCCGGCCCCCTCGAACTTGGAGGTCTGGAACGGGTTGAATATCTTCCTTATCTCATCCTGGCTTATGCCCGAGAGAGCTATCCTCAGGTTCCCCGCGTCCATGTCTATGGGCGGCGGTTCCGGCATGAGGCTGGCCTCTATGGAGATATCCTTGCCTGTGCCGTCGATGATCTCTTTTATGTCGATGACGGCGCCCTTTACCACCCTGTTTATATCGTCCCTGGAAAGGGTGGAGACCAGTATCGTCTTGTACTCGTCTATCCGCAGGAGCATCCTCTCGAGCCGCTCGACGTACTTTATTATCCTCTGCGCGTAGCCCTTGTGCTGCTCGTCCTCCTCATGCTCATAGAGCCTCCTGGCCATGCCGCCTATGGCCATGAGCGGGTTCCTTATCTCGTGGGCTATGCCGTCGACCATCTCGCCGAGCGCGGCCATCTTCTCGGTCTCGCGCAGCTTCGTCTGCAGGGCCCTCATCCTCAAAAGGGATTTGACCCTCGCCGCGACCTCTTGGAGGCTGTAGGGCTTGCTGATGTAGTC
The DNA here is from genome assembly GCA_016235365.1 of Deltaproteobacteria bacterium. Taxonomy (GTDB): domain Bacteria; phylum Desulfobacterota; class GWC2-55-46; order GWC2-55-46; family GWC2-55-46; genus JACRLF01. Next base: position 2,817 of record JACRLF010000088.1, read on the forward strand.
CTCGGCCCCGACCTCGAACCCCAGCACCTTGCTCTCTATCTCGGTCCTGCCGGTGAGCATCACTACCGGTATGTACCTCGTCTCCTCCCGCGACTTGAGCCTCCTGAGCGCCTCATAGCCGTCCATCATCGGCATCATCACGTCCATCAGCACAAGGTCCGGCTTGAACGTATCGGCCTTTTCAAGGGCCTCCACGCCGTTTGCGGCCTTTTCGACCTCGAAGCCCTCCCTCTCAAGCTTCACGGAAAGAAGCACCTGGTTCTGCTCGTCGTCGTCTACTACAAGTATCCTCGGCTTCATCTTCCGCTCTTGCCCCGCTCCTTTCTCGCAATGACGCCATCCCTTATCTTCTCGTACGACTTGACCTTATCGTTATTGCCGGTCTTCTTATATACCTGGATTATCTTATACAGCCTCGCCAGTGCGTCATCCAGGTGCCCGGCATTGAGGCTGACGACGAAGGACCTCTCATACAGAAAGGCCGCCTTCTCCGGTTGCCCGGAGGCAAGCTCGAGCTCGGCCATGCTCTCGAGGTCGTCCGCTATCCGCGCCGAGTCCCCGACAGCGGAGTCGTTCGTGTAAGCCTCGTCGTAGAGCTTTTTGGCCTCCGCTATCTTCCCCCTGGCCTCGCTTATCAGCGCCATCTGCCTCAGGGTGTTGGCGACCTCCTGTTTGTTCTCAACGGAGCTGTTCCATTCGTACGCCTGTTTGAGTATCCCCATGGCCTCTTCCAGCTTACCGGTGTCTATGTATATGCGGGCCTTGAGGTTGAGCTTGGAGCCGGACCTGGTCCCCAACCTCGAATCTATCTCAAGCGACCTCTCTATCTCCGTCAGGGCCTTGTGCAGGTCCCCCTGGATATAGCGGACCTTTGCCAGGGACGCGAGCGCCGCGGAAAGGTACGCCTCCTCTTTTTCCCCGGCGGCGAGGCTGACGGCCTCGCTCAGGTGCGTCTCCGCGCCCTTGACGTCATTCAGCGCGATGTAGACCCTGCCGATATTTATGAGGTCCTTGACCTCACCAGCCCTGTTATCCACGCTCCTGTTCAACGTGAGGGCCTGTGTGAAGTACTCGATGGCCTTCCTGTAATCCTCGCTCTCCAGGGCCTCGAAGCCTGCCCTGGCCGCCTCGGCGGCCTTTCTTTCGGTATAGGAACGCTGCGCCGCCGTGGGCCCGGCGGCGCATCCGGCAACGAACAACGCCATAAAGGTCAGTAGCAGGAACGCGGCGGAATTTTCACGGATGAGGGCCTTCATCTGACCTCCTTTTCAAGATATAACTGTCAAAAGGGACGAGCTCGGGCTCCTTGACCGGGGGGAGGAGCAGCCTCAACGGCCAGCTCTGCTTCAAGCCCTTTACGGTCGAGTTGGCCTCCCTGATGGTATCCTGGGCGTCGATGAGGATAGACCTTATCCTCGGCCCCTCGCCGGAGATCGAGTCCGTCAGGGCCCTTACGTTCTCTAATATCCTGTCGGCATTGGACACGGCCCCCGGCAGCTTCGCGGCAACGGCCCCGGTATCGGCGACGATACCCTCGACCTTATCCATCACGGGGTTGAGCCTCGCGGCGGCTCCGTCGAGGCTCTTCAATGTCCTATCGGCGTTGTCAAGGACGTTCGAGCCCTTGACGTTCATATTGTTAATCAGCCTGTCCGCGTCCTTTATCGCAACGTCCATCGATCTTTTCGTGTCCTTGAGCCCTCCCGTCAGCTCCCTGATGTTACGGAGGGACGCCTTTATGTCCCCCTCCGGGTCGTTGGCGTAGTGTATTATCTCCTTTACCTCTTTCAAGACCGGCTTCGCCTCGTTTATGAGGTCTTCTATGCCCGGGGTCTTTTCGTACCTGATGGAGGCGCCGTCCTTGAGCATCTCCTCGGCAGCGCTCCCGACCGTGACCTCGACCGACGACTCACCTATGAAACCCTCCTTGGACAGCCGCGCCACGGAATCTTTCCTCAGCCAATTCTCGTACTTCCTGTTTATCTCGACGGTGACCCTCACTCCGGCGTCCTGCGTGAGCTCGGTCTTTTTAACCCTGCCTATCTTGAAGCCCGAGAGTTTGACCGGCATCCCCTCCACAAAACCGGCGCCGCTCGGCGTGACGAAATGTATCCGGATCTTCTTCGTAAAGAGGTCCCTCTCCATCCCGACCGCCGCTATGACGGCGATAATGCCGAGCACGGCCAGGGCCGCCATTACGCCTACCTTCAACTCAAGGAGCCTGAACCTCGGATCTTTCTGTTCTATCTCCATCTGCCTTCCGTTTACGGCATGGTGCGCTCAACCACGGCCCGCGCCTGCCCTTGAAGCGCCCCTGCGCCAAGGCCGCCGGCCCGGCGCCAGTTATGCTTCTTTAAACCCGCGCCCTTCTATCCTTACGACCCTGTCCGGCTTGAAAAATGCCGCCTCCGACTCGTCATCCGCCGTCAGGACGAGGAGCCTTCCAGGGGAGGCGCCGTGGTATCCGGCAAGGACCGTGGAGAGCCTCTCTTTTTCAGGACCCGCAAGCCCTTCGGAGAAGCCCTCGCATACGACTATATCGGGCTCCATCGAGATGGCCCGCGCCACGCAGACCTCTTTCTTCGCGTACGGGGGCAGAGGGCCGGGCAGCGCCCATGGGTCCCCCCTGTAGCCGACTATGTCGAGCAGCTTGAAGGCCCGCTCCATGGACTCGCGGTATGCAAGCCCGGAGTGGTAGATGAGCGGCAGGGCCGCGTTCTCCACGACCTTGAGGTTGCTTATGAGGATATTGTCCCCGAGTATGAACCCGATCCTCTTTCGCAGGCCGTTGAGTTCGCTCCCCTTGAGCCCCGTGATATCCTTCCCGAAAAGGAGCACCGTGCCCCGAACGGGCCTCTCTATCCCCGCTATGAGCTTGAGAAGCAGCCCCTTGCCTGAGGCCGGCGGACCGGTTATGAGCGCCTTTTCACCGCCGTGGAGGCTCAAGTGCGCGTCCTCGAACAGGACCACTCCATCCTCGGAGGCGCATGTTATCCCCTTTAATTCTATCAGAGCGGGTCCCATCAGATATAGAAGAACATGAAGGTAATGACCGCGTCCATGACAAAGACGAGCCTCAGGCTCCCTATGACCGCGTTTGTCGTCTCCTGCGGTATCCGGGTGATGCTCTTTTCAACCATGAGCCCGTGCGCGGAGCATACAACGCCTATTATAAGCCCGAAGAGCACGCTCTTCAAGAGCGAAGCTCCGACCTCAAGAAAGCCCATCGACTCCAGGACGCTCGAAATATAGACCGGGAAGGCCACCCTCTTGCCGAACCCGGCCAGAAGATACCCGCCCAGTATCGTCACGGTCTCGAAGTAGAACGTCAGGATAAAGACGCTTACGGCGGTCCCTATGACCCTCGGCATGACGAGATAGCGCATCGGGTCTATGCCCATGACCTCGAGGGCGGTTATCTCCCTCGATATCCTCATGGACCCGAGCTCGGCGGCGATGGCCGTGCCGCTCCTCGCTATCACGATGACTGCGGCGAATACCGGGCCCAGCTCCCTGACGACGACCCAGACCAGTACCTCACCTATCATGTGCTCCCCGCCTACCTTCGGCAGGATGGACAGGGACTGAGTGACTATCACAAGGCCCAGGATAACGGCTATCCAGGAGATTATCGGTATCGCCTGAAAACCCGTAAAGTATATCTGTTTCAGGAGCACGTCGGCGGCGGCCCGGTTCCGCCGGAACCTGAAGACAAACGAGCCGAGCGAAACGACGGCTATCCTCCAGAACGAATGGAGGAGCACCGCCCGTCCGATGACTTTATGCCCCAGGTACCGCAGCGCCCGCTTGACCATCAAGACTATCCCTTAAAGGGTGCCTCTAAAAATCGCTCTTTTCCCCGATCTCTTGAAGCTCCCCGCTGGCCTAAGCCGCGGGGAATCTTCGACATATAAGGAAGTACCTATTTCTATTCGCTCGCTTGACCCCGCAACAAGCCGCGGGCCTCGCGCTCGCTATGCATGTTCGTTAGGGCGAATATAAAAATGCTCACATATTAACATATATGCTCCGCTTTTTATTTTCACCCCGCCTCGACCTCGGAAAAAATATGTGATTTTTAGAGACACCTTAAACAAACTACCCCGCATGGCGGCTGCGGGGTATGGTTTTTTAGCGTTCTGTATCCCCAAGGGTTCTCAAGCCCCTAAGGGGTTCATATTTTTAGCGGACGGCCTGCTAAAAATCAGAAGTCCGCCCTCAGCATCACGTACGGGCCTTTGAGCGTAAAATCCCCCTTGTTGTCGCTGTCCTCGAGGTGGAGCTTGAATACCCTGTAGCCTGCGGAGATGACGACAAACGGCGCCGGCTTTATGTTGACCCCGGCCTCGGCGTCGTAGAGGTAGGCCTTCTTGCCGAGCGTTATGCCGGTGACCTCGCCGCCCACGCTGAACAGGAAAGGCAACCCGACCTGGCCGGCGACGCCGATAGTCGGTATCGGGGCCCTCAAGGTCTTGTTCTCATCGAGGCCGAGCGAGGTCGCGGCGAGTCTGGCGTCCCCGCTGAAGTACTTGGCCTCGAATATCACTCCGAGGCGGTTGTCGAGCGTGTCTATGAAGTCGTACTCGTAGGCGAGGCGGTGGTAGTCGAGCTTCACGTCCGTGTCAACCCTGGCCGAAGCCGAGTATGTCTGCCCGTTGAACGTGACGGAGCTCGTGAGCGTCTTTGAGCCGGACCATTTAAGAGGCGCAAACCCGTACCTTATCCTGTGCTTGCCAAGCTCGAGGGTGATCCTGCCGTCGAAGAAGTTCTTCTTGTCGTCTATGCCCAGGTCGTTGGCGAGGTCGATGTCGGTACCCAAGACCCCACCGCTCGATACCTTCGCCGTTGCGTTCAAGTCCGTGAACCAGTACCTGCCTTCAATATCCACTACCGCCCATGCCCTGGAGCCCGCGAGGACGACGACAAAAAAAACGGCCATGACGACGACGTTCCTTATCACGCTCTTCACCTATGGATACCTCCTTATTTTTAGCGTTCCGAGACCCCTTGGGTCTAACGTCCCGGGAGGGTTCATTTTTTGCCGTATACGATCAAGCGGCTTTTCCCCTACCTGAGCACGAAGACGACCTTTGCGCCCTCGAGGAAATTATTGGATTGGTTTGAGGAAAATACCGCGCTCGCGTCCTCGGGCGCCAGTTCGACGTCCGTGGACTTGACCACCCCCCCGGCCTTCACCACGAGCGGGTTCGATGAGCCCCGCTCCCCGAGGAGCGCCCTGGCCTTGCCCACGTCGTTGGTGTATTCGGCCGCGCCCCTCTCGACGAGTATATTCTGGGCCACCTTGGTCGGGTCGTATATTATCTCGCCGTTTTTGGCGAGCACCCTGTTTATGAGCGCGGGCTTGAAGGGCTTCTCCCTCACGTCGAGTATTAGCCCGTCATAATTTTTGGGCTGCGCCTGCGCCTGTTGAGGCGGCTCTCCAGGCGGCATCGGCTGATAAGGCTGGTACTGGGGCAGGGGCATGACCGGTATCACCTGCGGCAGAAGCGTTGCGATGACCCCGTTCGGCCCGGTCAGCGGGACGGAGACGTACACTCCCGCCATCTCGCTCATCGGGTCGTAGACCTCTTTTATGACCTGGGCGCCCTTGACTATCCCCTCCACGCTGGCGCGGATGGCGTCGGACTCGACGGCGGCGTCGGCCACCCTGGTCTCTCCGCTTACGGCCACGCCGTTGATTATCTCGGCTATCTCCCGGAGCGCTATCACCTTGGCCGCCCTAAGGGCCATTATCCTTTTCTGTGCCGCCGAGAGCGTCTTGTTAGGCGGGGCCGCGCCCTCGCCCTTGACCACGATGGAGCCTGTCATAAACGCCTGCCTGGGGTCTGTCACCAACTGCGGCATCCCCTGCTGCATCTCGGCCTGCACGAGGCCGGATATGAGCAGGACAAAAACGAAGGGTATGAAAGAGAGGAACTTCTTCATCAAAGCCTCCTTGGCATTAACCTGAATAAACTCAGAGTTTTTCAGCAACCTGACTACACGGCGCGCCCCGCGGCCCATCCATAGGCCGCAGGCCAGGCCGCGATCATCTTAAACCCGTTGGATCAATATATGTTAAGCCTCTGCCTCAGCACCCTTATGGCAAGCAGCGCCTCCGCGCCGTCCACCGTGTCGTCGGGCCTGAACTCGCCGGAGAGCTCGGTCTCCATCAGGTTCCTCGTCGTCACGTTCATGATGGCGTTGTACCAGGCCGACGTCGGCTGGACGTCCGGGAACGGGGACTTGCCGTGCCCAAGGAACGCCGAGGCCATCGCTTCGTCCCCTGTGAGCTTTATGAGGACGTCCTCGAGCACGAGGGCGAACTCCTTCCTTGACACCGGCGCATCGGGCCTGAAGAGATACGCCTTCGTGGTATTGTCGTATGACGGCTCAAGCCCCCTCACCCCCCACTTCATCATGGCGAGCGCCTCTTCCTTGAACTGGCTGTTGAGCACATCGGCGGGCGTGAACTCCGGCTTCATCTTATCGACCGCGGATTTGACAGGAATCCTGCCGGCGAAGAGCTTCTCTATCTTGACCTCATCCACCAGGAGCGCCGCCATGTCCCCCCTCATCACGGAGTCCTTCACGGCGATCTCCTTGCCGACGTCCCCGAGCGTTATGCCGCCGATGGCGCGCACTATCTTGTCGGTCTTTTTCCAGCCCCTGTCGGCCGGCTCGCTCCACTTGCCCTCGCGCCTGGCGCCAAGGACCGCGCCGAATGAATCCCGCGCCTTCTGGAACTCCCTGCCGTCGAGGTAGGCAATTCCCATGAAGTACGTGGCCGCCTCTTTCCCGTCGTAGTAGATGAGCTTCCTGTCGTCGGTCTTGAGCTTCATCGCCTTTGAATAGTCGCTCTCAACGTCGGAGAGCCACTTCTTCGGCTTCAATACAGTATGCACCCTCATAGAGGCCACGCGGTACGCGAACTCGTCCTCCGGGGTCTGGGCCGACTTGTACGCTGACTTCAGGCGCTCGAAGGCCCTGTCGTAGTCGACCTTGCGATACCCCTCGTTCTTCTCTCCAACGGCCTTCACGGCCTCCACCATCGCAAGGCCCGAATGGGCGGGCGAGTAGCCTTCCTCGCAGTATAGCGCCCTGTCGAACTTCGCGGCGGCGTCCGCAATCTTATTCTTCTCGAAAAGCTCCATGCCCCGCAGGTAGTGGTGCTGCGGGTTATCCTCGGGCGCGACGCACTTTGGAGCGGGCTTCGCGCAGCCGTAGAACATAAGTAAGAGTCCCAGCAAAGGGACGAGCATGATCAAGCGCCTTCTCATCTTGTTGGCCTCCTATTTTAAGACCTTTACGACGTCCCCGACCGCAAAGCCGACGCCCGATCTGACGGTGGCGTCAGACACCCTGTCGCTCTCGTGGGCCGTCAGCATTATTTCCCCTATCTTTTTCTCGCGCTTGCCTATCACCCTGCCGGTATCCGGGTCGACGAGGTCGGCGCCGGGCCTGAAGACCCCGAAAACGGCGCCCGGCTCTATCTTGCTCTTTGTGCCTGCCCTGATTATAACAGTGCCGCCGTCAATGGCAACTATCCTGCTCTGAAAGGGGATGGAGTTGAGCTTCTCCACCATCCTGGTCATGGCCTTGGTCAGCGCGTCCCTCATCGCCCCCTCGCGCAGCCCCACGTCCGCCGTGGAGCGCGAGCCGAAACCGAGGACCCCGCCCGTCTTCTTCCTGTACTCGCCCATCCCGGACTCGGCAAGGAGCGTCTTGCCCGTTGCGATATCGACGAGGGCGTAGTCGACCTGCACCCTTGCCACCTGGGTCTTGCTCTGCGCGATAAGTATGTCCGAGGCCTCCTCCAACTCCGAATACGACGTGACCGCCCCGGATATCCTGAAATCAACCGACTCAAAACCCTCGGAAGCGACCTTCTTCCCGGTCTTCAGGGCCCCGGTCTGCTGGAGCGTGATAATCCTCTCCTGCTCCCTCATCTCGGATTCGGTAAGGGAGATAGGCTCAAGCCCCGACTTCTTCACTATCGTCCTCAAGATATCTGTGGCCGCCTCGCCCACGCCGAGCACCCTGCTCGGGGTCTTGTTGGCGAAGGTCAATATAGCTATGTTGTACTGCGGCCCGTTGTACCTGACGCCCTCCTCCTCGAGCTTCTGCGTCTGCCCGGTGATGCTCACGTCCTCCCTTACGGCGCCGGTAGTCGTCGGCGTGCAGGAGGTCAGCATGAAGGCGGCCCCCCCAACGGCTATGAACATGCATAGCGAGCGCCCAGCCCGCAGCAAGCCGCGGGGTCGAGCGAGCGAATCGGATATGGATATTTCCTTACATGTCGAAGATTCCCGCGGAAAAGCCGCGGGGAACTTCAACGGGACGACCCTAAGTACCGGCCCGCTGACAAGGTCTCTCAATCTCATAAAACCCTCCGTTTTCGTATTTTGACGCACCTGTATCTATAATGTTTTCATCCGGCGGATTATAGCGCGGTTTGCCCCGTGGAACCCGGCTACCGCTCCCCGGCGAAGATATCCATCATGCTATCGGCCCTGGTGTAGTCATCTGATATGATGAACAGCGCTTCGGGAGGGGACACGAGCCTCACGTTCTTAAGCTCAATGACGACCCTTACGCCCTGTTCCTCGGACTCGTACCTTATCAGGAAGCCGCCCAGGTCCCTGGCCTCCCACATGGTCCCGTTGTGCACGGAGCCGTCGTTCGCCGTTATCCTGACCGCGTATTTCACGCACCTGTGGCCGTCTATGGTCTCTTCACCGAGCCTGCGCCTCTCTATCCTGACATCCTCTCCGCGCGCCCGCACAAGCTCTTTTTCCAGGTATCTCTTCATCTCCGGGTAGAGGATATAGGCCTTCTTCTCGGGCCCGTGCTCTATGAAGGAGACCCTGGCCATCTTCATGGCATAGGGGTCATTGGACTTTATCGCGGAGGTCATATCCATATCGCTTCTGAACCTCATGCCGCGCTTGGACAATCTGCCCGTGGTGACGAACTCCCGGTCCTTCCCGGCGCTGAAGCTTGAGACTATAAGATCGGCGGTAAAGTCCCTCTTGCCGAACTCGAAGTACGCCGGCAGGGCCATGTCCGGCATCTCTAACTTCGGCATGGGCGGCGCAGCGGGGGCGTACGGCGGAGCGCCGCGGCGGAACGACCCCGGGCCCGCGGGGAAGCGCGAGAAGAGGATATTTATAAGGGTTTCGGACTCATGCTTGAGGTGGACGCCAAGGGCCTTTGTGACAAGCTTCTCCCCGAGCGAGAGCATCGCCGCGTCGCTTATGGACTTTTCCTGCTCCCTGCCTAAAAGCCGCCACTCGGTCAACCCCGGCACCTCGTTTATGCCCTTGATGGACTTGAAAGGATCGAGCCCCTCGCGCGCGTCCTGGAGGTTCCTTGCCGCGCCGACCCCGGCGCCCAGGAGCCCGCCGCTGGAGAGCTCCTGCTTCACCCCGAGGCCGCCGGCCCATATGGTCCTGCCCGTCTTCGTATCGACGAGCCTGAAGCCGGCCCTCACCTTCTTGACGTTGTAGACGCCCGCGGTGACGGTCTCGAAGTTCAAGAGATACCCGTAGAGGACCGCGTCCACGCCGAGCTCCTCACCGAGCTTCTGCGGCGTCGTAAGCTCAAGCTGGGCGCCGAGGGTCACGCCCATCCTGTCCCTCAATATCTGGTCTACCTCGTTGACGGGCTTGACGTCGTAGTGCATATGCCTTACGCGCTCATCGGCCAGTTCCCTGACCATCTTCGGGCCGTCCACGTCGTTCGTGGCGTTATACAGCGGGAGTATCGCCACGGACTGGTACGGGTTGCCGGGGTTGGGCGGCGGGCCCATCGCATGGAATGCGCACCCGCCCGCAAGCAGGACAAGCGCGAAGAGGATGAATATAAACCGCTTTTCGATCCCGTACGACGAATATCTTTTTTTCATAAACTCTGCCGTTCTCCTGTGCGTTTTACGGGGGAGACCATCGCCGTCCTCCTCCGCTATAGTCTCTCTATAAATGGGATATCATCGAAGCCCCCGGGTACAGCGCCTTCAGAGCGCCGCGCCAAAGCCTCAACGCTCCTCCATCACCGCGTCTATGGTGCTCTGGGTCATGTTCGTTATCTTCAACGGGAATGAGGAAAGCCGCGAAAGGTCGTCGGCGATGTTCTGTGTCGAGGCCCTGGTGTCGAGCTCGAAGACCGCCTGGTCCCCCTCAAACCCCCTCTGATATACGGCCTTTACGCCCTTTACCCGCGTCTTCAGCGCGTTTTTGAAGTCCGCTATCTTTTTGAAGTCCTTTATGCCGCCGAGCCGGAGCGTTACCATATTTCCGCTCTGCCACTTCGCGGCTATCTGTTCGACGAGCCTGTCCGCGGCCTCGTTCGAGGCCCTGCTGATGGCCTCCACCCCGCCGGTGACGTCGGATACGTGCCTGGATGTGCCGTGCCCCCTGGCCGAGGCGAGGACCGCGCCGTTATCGACCTTTATCGCCTCTACGGTTATGTCGGCTATGTATGAGCCGACCTGGCTCCCCGGCGTCCGCGGCCCTTCCTTTGCCAGGGCCTTGCCCTTGACCACTATCTCGGCGTTGAACTTCCTCGCTATCTGCCTCGCCCCGTCGTTCGTGAGGTCAGCCACCCTGTAGGCGTTCGATATCTCTATGCCGTCGAGCCTCCCGGCCCCCTCCACCACGTTAAAGCCCCTGCCTAAAAAGGACTCCTTGAGCGCCGTCTCCGCCGCCGACATGTCGACGGTCTCCCCCATGTACTCGCTCCTGCCCCACCACCAGAAGACGTAATGCCTGTGGCCTATGTTCTGCTCGGCGATCAGGAAAAGCACCTTGGGCTTTTCCGCCCTCGCGTAGAGGACCCCAAGGGCGTCGAGGTCGTTCTTGAGCCCCCCTATGGCCACGGTCGCGCGCACCGTGACCTGGTAGAGCCCCTGCGACTGGTTCTCGTTCAATACGGAGTAGCCCTTGATGTACCCCTGGGTCTTTGTGTAGACGTTGTCATTGAGCACCTGGAAGTTCTCCACCATAGTCTCGGCCGAGACGAGCGTGCCCACGGCCTGCTCAACGGCCTTTCTAAGGGCGTCCTCTATGGCCGCGTCCCTTACTATGGCGGCGTTGCCTCCGCTGAAGGGCGCATAGCCGGCGGCGTCGATAGTCTTTACCGCGGGTTCCGGGGTTTGGGCAAGGGCCCCGTTCGGCGGGGCGAGGAAGAACGGCAAGGCGAAGCATATCAGTGTGAACGCCGCTAACACAAGAGAACGCGGCGCCCCCTTTGGCGTCCCATCGATAAGACCCATGATATCCTCCTGCTTTCAGACCGGGGGCCCGGCTTTGAGCGTATGCGGGCGCTCCCCGGCGTAAAGGGATTTACCGTAGAGAAGAGGACTGCGTTTGAGCCTGAGGCAATGCTGTTTGAAAATGCATGGCGAGCGCCCACCCCGTAACCTGGATAGCGGGGAGCTTCAATACCATACTATGGGAATTAGCGTGGCAAGTCTACGAAGATGCATGAGCGAAATTGAACATGCACAGCGAGCGCATTCTCCGCTAGCCAAGCTGCGGGGTCAAGCGAGCGAATAGAATATAGATACTTCCTTATATGTCGAAGATTCCCCGCGGCTTGCTGCGGGGAGCTTCAACGGCCGGTATGGCAAGTCCTATATAACACAGTTCATCCAATAAGTACAAACAATAAAAAGGGGCTTTTGCTGGGGGAGATATGGGGTGAAAACAAAGGGGGTTTTCAGGCCGGGCAGGAAGGCTTACGGTAACATCGGGGGAGCGGCCGACACTGCTCCGGGGCTTAATCCACGGCAAAATCCCTTTTCACTTCCTCCAACGCCTTCGGGTTGAAGATGAGCTCTATCGCGGTAAGGCCCAGACATTTTACTCCCTCGATAAGCGCCCTGTGGCCGTCCCCGGTTATGGTGGCGGCGGCGAACTCCGTGGTATGGATGTTTATCCCCTCCCTTATCGGGACGTGCGGATGTATGGTGGGGACTATCTGAGAGACATTGCCTATGTCGGATGAGCCGACGTTTTTCTCTGGCGGCTGCGGGTCTTCCCTGAGGTTCAAGGCAACGAGGGAGTCCCGGTAGACGGCGGCGAAGGCGTCGTTTATCTTCATCGGGGCGTTCATGTCCCCCTCTTCTTCGACCTCAAGGGCGCATCCTGTGGCTATCGCGGCCCCCTGGGCGCAGTCGGTGACCCTTTTCTTCACCGATTCAAGCTCCTTGAGGTCATTGGCCCTTACGTAGAAGCCCGCCCGCGCCAACTCCGGGATTATGTTGGGGGCCTTGCCGCCCTCGGTTATTATGCCGTGGACCCTGACGTCGCTCCTTAACTGCTGCCTCAGGGCGCTTATCGCGTTAAAGGTCTGTATGACGGCGTCCAGGGCGTTTATGCCCTCCTCAGGGTACGCCGAGGCGTGGCTTGAGCGTCCGCGGAACGTGAAGTTGAGCCTTATAAGGCCGAGGAAGTGCTTTACTACCGTCCTCCTCGAAGAGCCGTGTACCATCATCGCGGCGTCGACCGTATTGAACACCCCGGCCTTTATCATCTCTATCTTGCCCCTGCCAAGCTCCTCTGCCGGGGTCCCGAGCACAAGGAGCGTCCCCTTGCCGGGCAGGAGATGCCTGTTCAAGACGGCTGAAAGGGCCGCGCCGGCCCCTATCGAGGCGACCCCGGCGATATTGTGGCCGCAGCCGTGTCCTATGCCGGGCAGGGCGTCCATCTCCGCTAAAAGGGCTATAACCGGACGGCCTGAGCCGGATACCGCCGAAAAGGCGGTATCCATCCCGGCGACCCCGGCCTCGACCGAGAAGCCGGCGGAGCCGAGGAACTCGCGCATAGAGGCGGAGGTCCGTACCTCCTTGAGCCCCACCTCCGGGTTATGGTAGAAGTCGTCGCTCAGACGCGTCAGTATCGGAGATACGGCCTCTACCTCCCTCAGAAACTCGCTTTTTATCATGGAAAGGTCTTGCATAATCGTCAGGGGAATCTGCATCCCACCTCTTCTATTGCTGGGACTGGCCCTTCATCGCCTCTATCAGTATCTGCGCCACCTCCGGCCTGCTGAACTCGGACGGAGGGCATACCCCGCCCCTGAGCATCTCCCTCACCTTTGTGCCGGAGAGTATGATGTGGCTCGATGAGTCGTGCGGGCAGGTCTTGTACGAGGCCATGCCGCCGCACTTCTTGCAGAAGAAGGTGTAGTCGAAGAACATCGGGGTTATCCCTATGGAGGCCGGGTCGAACTCGTCGAATATGTACTGGGCGTCGAACGTCCCGTAGTAGCTGCCCACGCCCGCGTGGTCCCTGCCGACTATGAAGTGGGTGCACCCGTAGTTCTTCCTTATGAGGGCGTGGAATATCGCCTCTTTCGGCCCAGCGTACCTCATGGCCGCCGGGTTCACGACGAGGGCGACCCTGTCCCCGGGATAGTAGTTATCTATGAGGGCCTTGTAGCACCGCATCCGTACCGACGCCGGGATGTCGTCCCCCTTGGTCTCGCCAACGAGCGGGTGTATGAGGATTCCGTCCACAACCTCGAGCGCGCACTTCTGTATGTACTCGTGCGCCCTGTGTATCGGGTTCCTGGTCTGGAACCCCACCACCCTCTTCCACCCCTTTTCCCTGAAAAGCCGCCTCGTCTCCACGGGGTCGAGACGCTGGTCGTTGAACTCCGCGTGGACCGGCCTCTTGATGACCGAGACCTTGCCGCCCAGGAGCGTGTCCCCCATCTCGTAGACCTTCTTTACGCCGGGGTGGGCGTCTTCCGCCGTGCCGTAGACCTGGAGCGCCTCCTTTTCCTTGTCGTGGGCGAATATCTCCTCGATGAGAAGGAGGGCCAGGAGGTTGCCCTCACTGTCCGTCAGCGCAACCTCCATCCCCTCCTTAAGGCCACCGGCCTCCCCGGATGAGACGGACAGGGTTATGGGGATGGTCCATACCGCCCCGCCCTTCAGCGTCATCGTGTCCATGACGCAGTGATAGTCTTCCTTGCACATGAAGCCCTCGAGCGGGCTGAAGGCGCCGATGGCTATCATCTCCAGATCGGAGATCTCCCTCTCGGTGAGCCCTATCTTTTTAAGCCCCTTCGCCCTCTTCTCGGCTTCGATACGCTCCTTGCCTTCAAGCATCCTGTTGATGAGCCTGCCGCCGTGCGCGGCGATAAGTCCTTCCACCTCTATACCTCCGGATATCCCATGGATTTTTGAAGCTCCCCGCGGCTTTTCAAGCGGGCCGGGAGCCCGATATGCACTTTCAGGTGCTACTTGTGCAGGCCGCACTCGGTCTTCTGGAAGCCCGCCCACCTGCCGGCCCTCGGGTCTTCCCCCGGCATGACCGGCTTCGTGCACGGCTCGCAGCCTATCGACGGGTAGTTCCTGTCATGGAGGACGTTATAGGGGACGTTATTCTTCTTTATGTAATTCCATACATCCTCAGAGGTCCACCTGACAAGCGGGTTGACCTTCACGAGCTTGAATTTCGCGTCCCAGCCGACCACCGGCGCGTTGGCCCTGGTCGGGGCCTGGTCCCTTCTTATGCCCGTTATCCAGCACCGCAGGCCCGAGAGCGCCTCGGCGAGCGGGAGCATCTTCCTGATGTTGCAGCACTTGTCCGGCTCCCTCTTCCATAACTCCTCCCCGAACTCCCGCGCCATCTCGTCAAGGGTCGTCTTCGCGCCGTACCTCTCCGGCGAGATCCCGTACCTTTCAATGAGCCTGTCCTTAACGTCCAGGGACTCCTTGAAGAGGAGGTCGGTGTCGAGGTAGAATATCCGCGCCTTCGGGTTTATCTTTACGAGCATATCGACAAGGGCGACGTCCTCTGGGCCGAAACTGCACGCCAGCGATAACTCCTCCCTGCTGAAATTATCGTCGGCCCATTTGAGCGCCTCGACCGGGTCCTTGCCCTCAAGGCCGTCGCTTACCTTCTTAAGCTCGTCTTCCGTCCATACTTTTGACATGGCTCTCCTCCGGGATCGTAGTGGTTTAACATGCAAAACGAGCGAACCCCCCGCGGCTCCGACTTAAGGGGATTTCATTCCGGCATCCTGTAGTATCCATATATAATGACACAGATAAGGGTCCTGTTTCAACAAGTATAGCGAGCGGATTCCCAGCAGCTTGCTGCGGGGAGGAACGAGCGAATTACAAACGATAAATTCCTTACTTGAAAATTCTCCGCAGCTTGTTGCGGAGAATTTTAACTATTCTTCCGCGAACAGCACGACCTCGCAAGGGGCCGCGGCGGCCACATCGTCGGCGAGCGACCTTGAGAGGTATTTCAAGAGCGTCTTTTTCTTCCTCTTCACCAGCACCGCGACATGGGCGTCCTTCCTCTTTATCATCTGGAGCACCCTGTCGACGAACTCCCCCTGCTCCATGACCGGGTCGAAGTCGACCCCGGCCTCCATCGCCTTTATCTGCACGCGTCCGAGCTCTTCATACCCCCGCTGCCTGTACTCCTTCATTATGGCCTCGGAAAGCTCGGTGGAGGGGCGATCCCCTATGAAGCCGATGTCTGAGAAGGTGTCGAAGACCTCGTTCGCCAGGCCGGACTCTATAACGTAGAGCGCGACGAGGCAGGCCCCGTCTTTGCGCGCCCTCTCCACGGCGAAACCGACGGCCGCGTCCGACGTGCCTGAAGTTGAGAGTACAAGAAGGACGTTTTTCTTCATTTCACGTACCCCATTCCTATGAGCGGCCAGTAGAACGCCGCGACGAGGTTGAATACCACCCATGCCGTTACGCACATGATGAACCCGCCCCTGGCCATGTCCTTGACGGTCAGGTAATTGGACGACACCGCGATGGCGTTCGCCGGCGTGGACATGGGGAACATGAACGCCAGGCCCGCGGGCACGGCTATCGCGTATGTGACTATTGATGGGTCCATCGAGAGCTTCTGCGCGAGCCCTATGCTGACCGGCAGAAGTATCGCTATGACCGCGGCGTTGCTCATGGCCTCCGTCAATAAGATGGAAAGAAGCGAAAAGACCGCGAATACCGTCCACGGCGCGCTCGCCCACCTGCCGACGGCCCCGTTCACCAGCCATGAGGCCGCCCCGCTCTTATCGAGCGCCGTGCCGAGCACTATGGCCCCGCCGTACATCAGTATGATGCCCCAGTTGACGTACTCCTCTATGTCCTTCCACCTGACGAGCCTGAATACGAAGAGGACCACTACCGAGCTCAACGCCACCGTCGCCAGCCCTAACCTTCTGCCCAGGAAGACCCAGGCCAGCACGGTTACGGCGAGCACCGACCCCACCGCGTATTCGTTGTAGCTCATCTTGCCGAGCCCCTTGAGCCTCCTTGAGAGGGCCTGACGGGCGCTCTCCACCCCGACGACGTCTATAGGGAAAAATCTTGTCAGGAGGAAATACCCGGCCAGAAGCAATACAAGGACGAGCGGCAATACCGCCACCGTATAGTCGAGGAAGTCTATTGTGCCGCCGGTCGTCTCCTTCAGTATCCCTATGGCGAGCGGGACCCTGGCCCCGCCGAGGAACGTCGCCACGCCGCCTATGACGCATCCCCATGCCAGGGCGAAGAATAGGAGCTTGGCGTAGTTGGACTTGCCCGGCCGGAGGTTCAGGCTCTTTGATATCTCGAGCACGATGGGAAAGAGCATCGCGGCCACCGCGTGCTCGGACATGAAAAAAGAGAGCAAGGCGGCAAGGAGGAATACGCTCAGGAGGAGCCTCCTCGGAGACCCGCCGAACCTGTCCATTATTTTGAGGGCCACCCTGGAAGACAGGCCCGAGTGCATTATCGCCCCGGCTATGATGAAGGCGCCGAGGATGAAAAAGACCGCCTCGTTCCCGAAAAGGGCGTAGGTATCACGCTTGTCCAGTACCCCGAGGAGCGGCACAAGCACTATGGCGGAGAGGCTCGTTATCGCCAGCGGGACGGCGTTTGTGACCCAGAAGACCAGGCAGAGCGCGAATATCGCTATGGCCCTCTGGCCGGCGGGGGTGAGCCCGTGGGGGGCCGGAAGGCTGATGAAATAAAGGAAAAACGCCGTTACGGCCATGAAAAAGACCGGCCTCAAGGCCCTCAAGATGAGGATGAGCCAAATAGGCCTCGTATCTATTTCAATGCTCACTAACGCTCCGGATACGGAATCAGTGCTTGGAGTCGGATGACGGGTCTTCTTCTTTCACGCGCAGCTTCCTGCGCAGCGTTGAAAGCCCCCAGGCGGCCTTGAGGCCTATCCTGGTCTTATAGAAGTTCTCCACTATAGAATTACCCTTTTTATCTCCCATAAGGGAGCGTATCTCCACAGGGGTCGTGACCATGCTCAGGTCCCTTACCCAGTTCAGGTTTATCCTGTTCTTCTTTACCGCGGAATAGAGGTGCTTGTAGACAGGTATGATTATCTCCGTGGTAAGCGGTTCTATCCTCAAGGCCCTGCCTATTGCCGGCCTGTATATCGGGAGTATTGGCACGACCCCTATGCCTGTAAGAAAGTCTATCCCCATGCAGGTGGACCCCGGGGGCTCAAGCCCCACGATAAGGTGCGACGCGACCGTCCCGTTCGGGAATATCCGGGCGGCGTACTCGAGCGCCTCCATGCACCTCTTCCTGCCGATAAGCCCGGCCCTTCCGGGGCATATGACCTCGAAGAGCTCCTTATCGAAAATATCGAGGTTATAGAGGACCGAGTCCGCGCCCAGGGCGTAGGTCTGGTCTATCCAGTGGTTCTCCTTCGGCGGCAGGGCCTCAACGGCCACAAGGCAGTTGAAGTGCTTCTTCACCGCCTTTATGTAGGGCTTGAGGAACTCTATGCCCCCGTCAGGGGTCTCGCTGAAGCCGATGGAGAGGTATATTATCTCCGAGGACTTTTCCTTAAGTACCGCCCCGACGGTCTCAAGCACCTCGTCAACCGAGTAGACGAGGTCCTGCGCGCCTTTTACGTCGAAGTTGCCGGCGCAGTACTTGCACTCCACGCTCCTGTTGAAAAAATCGCACCGCGGCGAAGGGGTTATTACCGTGTAGCTGCCGTGGACCACCGCGATTTTGCCGAACAGCACGCCCGTAGAGGTCTTTTTGTCGTAGAAGGCCGGCCTCGGCACGAGCTTTACCCGCACCTCTCCGACGCCGTCGGTTATCGCGTACCCCCCGCCCTTCTTACCGATGGTGTAGGGGGACGCCATGGTAAAGGACTCGCTGCACGGGATATTGACGAGCGTGTCCCGCGGCAGGAGTATGTCTATG
>JACRLF010000024.1 GCA_016235365.1 Deltaproteobacteria bacterium
CACTATCCTGTCGCCGGCCTTGATGCCGACCTTGTACGCCGGGGTGTCCTCGATAGGGGCCACCACCGTAAGGAAGTTGTCCATGACGCCTATCTCTATGCCTATGCCGCCGAAGCTCCCCTTCGTGTCTATCTGCATCTCGGCGTACTCTTCAGGGGTCATGTAGCTCGAGTGCGGGTCGAGCCCCTTGACCATCCCCTTTATGGCGTTGTTCATAAGGTCCTTTACCTCAACCGGCTCGGCGTAATTCTCCTGGACTATCCCGAGCACGTCGGTAAAGACCTTGAGGCTCTCATAGGTCTGGTTCGGCAAGGCTACGACCCTCTGGGACAGCCCCCATGAGGCGGCGGTGAAGACCGCCACGATAATCATGACTCCCGCCCAGAACCTGGGTTTCGTGACGCTTTTTATCATCTAATTATTTCCTCCCTTTCGTGTACGGCAGCTCGCATCTACAATATTGTACGCTAAAAATCATCTGGCCGCAAGCCAGCTCATCGGGTCCCTCGGGACCCCCTTCTGCCGTATCTCGAAGTAGAGCCCCTGGGTCGAATCCGGCCCCGTGTCCCCGACAAGGGCTATCTCAGCCCCCTGTTTCACCATGTCTCCGCGCTCCTTCAGCGACTTCGAGAGGTATGCGAAGAGCGTATAATACCCCCCCCTGTGGTCCACTATCATCACCTGGCCGTATCCCTTGAGCCAGCCTACGTAGACGACCTTGCCGTCGTAGACGTTCTTGACGGGCGTGCCCGTAGAGGCCCCTATGACTATACCGTTGTTGAACGTCACGGTCTGGAACCTGGGGTGCTTGACCTTGCCGTAGAATGAGACGACGCGGCCTTCAACCGGCATGATGAGCCTGCCCTTCATCGCGCCGAAGCCGCTCGAGTCCTCGGGCGCGGGCGCAACGTCATGGCCTTCCCTGGATTCGGCCCTGAGCCTGTCTATAAGGTCCGAGAGTCCGGCGGCGGCCTGCTCAAGCTCCTTTATCGTCTTTATCCTGCGCTCTTTTTCGCGCTTGACGTCGTTAAGCAGGGCCACCCTTTCGCGCTGAATGGACTCGGTCTCTCTTTTTTTGGCCAGGACCGACGCCATCGACGACTTCATCTCCCTTGCCAGCGCATCAAGGCCCTTTTTCTCGCCGGCGAGGCCCTTGATGTTCCGCTCGTACCTCTCGATAAGGCTTGAGTCGGAGTCCATTATCATGGTGAGGTACTTGTGCTTCCTGCCGAGGTCGGAAGTGGAGTCGAAGGAGAAGAGCGCCTTGACGGACTCCCCCCTCCTCATCCTGTACATGGCCCTGAGCCGGCCGTTGAGCTTTTCAAATATCTCTTTTTTCTCCCTCTCAAGCCTCGATATATTGCCGTTCGCCCGGCTTATCCGCGCGTTCACGTCCCGGATCCTGTCCTCTATCTTCTTCAGCTCGTCCCTGCTCGCGACAAGCTTCTTGTTTATCTCCTCGAGATCTCCGAGCACCGAGGTCTCTTTTTCGGATATATCCTTGACGCTCTTTTTCTCTTCCCTTATCTGTTTCCTGACGTCTTCGAGCTTTTTCTCCTTTATAAGGAGGCTCCTTTTGGCGTCGGGCCTCTTCGCGTAAGAGACGCCCTCCGCGCAGAATATGAGGCATGGGAGGATTAACGCCAGGAGCGCGCTTCTTTTCATGTCTTCAAGAACCTCCCGACCGTTACGAGGCTCCCGGCAACGCCCATCAGCACTCCGGAGAGCACGAGGACCGAGAATACCGCGGGGGCCGGGAAGGGCACGTCGAGCGCGAACCTGAAGTACTGAGGGACGTTGTCGAGCATCAGATACCGCCCGACGGCCAGGACTGCGAACGATATCAGCCCGCCGACGACCCCCTGCATCACTCCCTCCATGAAAAACGGGACCTTCACATACGTATCCGAGGCCCCGATAAGCCTCATTATCTCTATCTCCTCTCTCCTGGCGTAGACGGCGAGCCTTACCGTGTTGGAGACGATGAAGACCGTGGCCGCGGCGAGGAACACCCCTATGACGAGCGCCGCAAGCTCCATGAACCTGATAAGCGAAGCGAACTTCTCGACCCACTCCCGGCTGTACTGCACCTCATCGACCCACGGCAGCCTCTTGAGGTTATCCGCGACACCCCTGACCCTGTCCGAGTCCCTGTAGGCGCTCCCGAGCTTTATCTCGAAAGACGCCGGCAGGAGGTTCGTATCAACGCCCTCGAGGATCGATTCGTGCCCCTTGAGCTCGTCCCTGAGCTCCTTTAAGGCCGCCTCCCTCGATATGTACGTGAAGGAGTTTACGCCGGGGACCCTCTTGAGGCTCTCCCCGAACTTCTCCGGGTCTGAAGCGACATTGTCCTTTACGTATACGACAACATGGGTCTTGTCGCCCCAGGTAGAGATAAAGCCGTTTAAGTTGATGGAGACGAAAAGGAAGATGGCGAAGATGGCGAGGGAGAACCCGATGGTGAAGGCGGTGAGTACCGCGGTCATCACGTTCTCCCTCGCGCAGCGGAGCGAGTCGGACAGCATATAAAGGAGGTTTGCCCCGCCGCTCATTGACCGGCTATTCTCCCGCCCTCCAGCATCACGGTCCTCCTGCCGAAAAGGTCTATGAGTCTTCTGTCGTGCGTGGCCACGACGACGGTGGTGCCCCGGTTGTTGACCTCTTTGAAAAGCTCCATTATCTCGTTGGAGAGCGCGGGGTCGAGGTTGCCGGTGGGCTCATCTGCTAAAATGATGGCAGGGTCCTTGACGAGCGCCCTCGCTATGGCGACCCTCTGCTGCTCGCCCCCGGAGAGGCTCAACGGCTTGAAGTTGGCCCTGTGCTGGAGCTTCACGTAAGAGAGCATCCTGTTGACCCTGGCCTTGATATCCCCCGGGCCGACACCCATCACCTTGAGCGCGAGGGCGACGTTTTCAAAGACCGATTTGCCCGGAAGGAGCTTGAAGTCCTGGAAAACGAACCCTATCCTCCTCCTCAGCCCGGGGAGGTCCGCCGGCGGTATCTTGACGTAATTCCGACCGTCGATGATGATCTGCCCGTCGGTCGGGGCCTCTGAGCCGAACATTATCTTCAGCAGCGTGGATTTCCCGGCCCCGCTCGGCCCGGTTATGAAGAGGAATTCACCCTTGGGTACATTCAGGGTTATATCTGAAAGGGCCGGGGCGGAACCTTCGTAACTCTTGGAGACATGGAACATCTGGATCATTGTCAGGGCCGTGCGCCTAACAGGTTGTTGAAAAACCCTCGCGTCCGTTCAGGCTGTTCAAAAAGCTCCCGACCCGCGCCACTTGGCGTGGGTGCCCCGAAGGCGTCGAGGAGCGAGGAATGAGGCGTATTTTGTCCATACGCCGCAGTGACGAGCGACGATGACAACGCAGTAGATGGACTTTTTCAACAGCCTGCTAATGAGATGCCCGGCGTCCAGCCCCCGGGTCCGCGGCACATCCGGGCCAACACCGCCGGGGGAGCGGGACAATGAACCACCCCGGAGCAAGCCCCGGAGTTTCCGTTGGAACTTACGTTCCTGGCTTGCAAAGCAAGCTTCGAGGAATGGGGTGCCCGCCGTAATCCCGTCCGCTTTAGCGGCGGGTCAAAGCGGGCAAATATAAAAGACGTTACCATGCCATCAAAATTCTCCGTCATTTATGGGGGAGAATTTTAATCATACCCGAAGGAAACATTAAAAAGAAAAAGCGCGTTTACTTTCAGCTACTTGGGCGGACAAATACAAAAGGTATTATCCCAGTTGCCAAATTTTATGTCAAGAGGTTAATGGCGCCGGAGGCAAAAAACAACTTTCCGTGACATGGGTTTGGCGGGCTTCAACGCCGCAGGCACGCCATGCATTTTAGACTAAATTTTGGACTGGAGTTGCCGATATATATAAAAGTATACACATGTGCCTTTGACCTCGATCCTTCATAAAGGCGGCTTGCCGCGGGGAGCTTCAAGACAAGGATCCAAGATGGCTGAGCATACCGGGGGCTTCCACAGACAATATCGCGTAAAAGATACCCCCCCTCCCTCCATACTCATAGTCGACGACCACGACGTCAACATCGAGCTCATGACCTCGGTCATGGACATCGAGGGCTATAATACCATTTCATCGACCGACCCCAATGAGGCCTTGCGCATCGCCGAGGAACTCTCCCCGGACATCGCCGTGCTCGACGTGATGATGCCCGGGATGAACGGCTACGAGCTGTGCAGGAGGCTGAAGGCCGGGTGCAAGAAAAGGTTCTTCCCGGTCATACTGGTAACCGGGCTCCATCAGTTGGAGGACAAGGCCAAGGGCCTCGAGGCCGGGGCCGCGGAGTTTTTCACCAAGCCGTTCAGCATCAAGGAACTGGTCTACAAGATCCGCTCACTGCTCGAGTACAAGCGTGTTCTCAATGAGCTTGAACAGGCGGAGGAGATGATATTGGCGCTGACCAGCGCCGTTGAGTCGAAGTGCCGCTGCAGCATGGGGCACTCGGAAAGGGTGAGTTCGCTCTCCTACGAGCTCGCGCGCATTATCGGGGTCGATGAGGCCGAGGCGTTGAGCATAAGGAAGGCGGCCCTGCTCCACGACATCGGCAAGGTCTGCCGAGGCTTGGGCACGGCGCGCGGGAATGCCTGCCAGGACGAAGACGGCGAGCTTGCGAAGAGGCACCCGGCGGCCGGAGCGGAGTTCCTGAGCCGCATATCCTCGTTCAAGGAGGTCATCCCGGCGATAAGGTCCCATCACGAGAGATGGGACGGCGCGGGCGTCCCCGAAGGATTGAGGGGCGAGGGGATACCGCTTGGCGCAAGGGTCATCTCCATCGCGGACTCGTTCGACAGGATCGCCTCAAAACAGCCCGCGGGGTGCATGTCCCCGGCAAAGGAGGCCATTAGGGCCATGAAGGTCGAGAACTCTTCGGGGCAGTGGGATTCGGAGCTGCTCTCCAGGTTCCTGGAAATGCTGGAAGGGCGCGTTGGATCGGTCGAAGATATGTATACGAGGAAACCTTGAGGGCCTCACCACCCGCAAACGGGAGCGGTAAATGACAAAGATAGCTATCGTTGGGGCCGGCAAGGGCGGCAATGCGCTTCTGGAGCTCTTCCATGCGAGCGAAGACGTCCAGGTTATCGCCATAGCGGACAGGTATAATGACGCCCCGGGCCTCAAGACCGCCAGGAGATTGAACGTCCCTGTGGCGGACTCCATAAAAGATATCTGCGCCTTGAGGCCGGACATAGTCATAAACGTAACCAACGAGCCCGCGATAACGAGGTACGTCAAAGACGAGGCCCCTTACCCGGTGGAGGTGCTGGAAGGCAGGGGGGCGCGGCTTTTGTGGGAGCTCGTTGAAAAACAGATGAGGGCCGGGACGGACCTGGCCGTGCTCTACAGGACCGGGCTTTTCCTCAACAAGGCCAGGGACCTGGGCGAGGTCCTCGATGCCGTCGTCAAGGGCGCTATGGAGTTGACCGGCATTGCCGCGGGTTTCATAGCGCTTACGGAAGGCTCCGAGATGGCCAAGTCGGCCTGCATGGGATTGAGCCGGGACTTCCTTGAAAACCAGCGCTGGAGCCCGAGCAAGAGCGGGCTTACCTCTTTCATCCTCAGCCACACCGAGCCGGTGGATTTCCCCGATATCGAAAGAGACCCGCTGTTCAAGGACAGCTACCTGCGCAGGGAGTCCATACGGGCGCTTCTCGCCGCGCCGCTGCGCATGGAGAGCGGCGCCACCGGGATACTGTACCTCTGCGATTTCAAGCCGGTGGGGTTCGACGAAAGACACAGGAGCCTGATAAAGCTCTTCTCCTCGCAGGCGGCCCACGCCATAGAGAAGTTCAGGCTCCTGCACAGGCTGGAAGAGTCCCTCGAAAGCCTCCAGAACATATTCAACGATTCGCAGGACATGATCATAGCCACGGACAACGACGCGAGGATAATCAGGTTCTCCAGGGGCGGGGAGAGGATCCTGGGGTACTCGCAGGACGAGGTCATCGGGAAGAAGGCGGAGGAGTTCTACAGGGACTCGAACGAACGGAAGAACATCCTCCGGATGATCAGGGAGAAGGGCGCCGTCATCAACCACGAAACGACCCTGTTGAGGAAAGACGGCGCGCCGGTGGACATAAGCCTGACCATATCAGTGCTCAGGGACAGGTCAGGCCGGGCCATAGGCACGGTGGGGGTGAGCAAGGACATAACCGTGGAGAAACGGCTGCGCGGAGATCTCGAAGAGCTCAACAGGAACCTCGAGGACAAGGTCTTCGAGCGCACCAGGGAGCTTGAGAAGATAAACAGGGAGCTTAAGAAGGCCAACGAGCTGAAGGGGAGGTTCATATCGAACGCGAGCCACGAGCTCAGGACCCCGCTCCATTCCATAATAGGGTTCGCCGAGGTGCTTCTGGACAAGAGCTACGGAGATATGAACGAAAAGCAGATGAGGTTCGCCAACACCATCATGAACGCCTGCAGGCACCTCCTGCACCTTGTGAACAATATCCTCGACCTCGCCAAGATAGAGGCCGGCAAGGCCCAGCTCTCCTACGAGATATTCACGGTCAGGGATACCGTCGCCGAGGTGGTCGGCGTAATACGCCCGCTGGCCGACGGCAGGCGCATCGCGGTAAACGTGGAGACGATGGACGGCATACGCGCCTTTACGGCCGACAGGGGCAAGTTCAAGCAGATACTGTATAACCTCCTGAGCAACGCGATAAAGTTCACCCCGGAAGGGGGCGCCATCCATATCATCGCCAGGCTGGAGGTGAACAAGGGTGATATCCTCTGGGCCCCGAAAGGGCTTGAGTTCCTCAAGATATCCGTAAGGGACACGGGCCCCGGCATAAAGCCCGAGGACAGGGAGAGGATATTCGAGGAATTCGAACAACTCGACTCGTCCAAGACCACCGAAGGGACCGGGCTCGGCCTCTCTCTCACCAAGAAACTCGTGGAGATACACGGCGGGCGGATAGAGGTGGGCGGCGGATACGGCGAAGGGGCGGTGTTCGACGTCTACCTGCCGTACATCGCCGACGAGGCCGGGGGAGAGATACCGCTTGTCGGCGAGGCCGGCGCCGTCGCTTTCCCCGAGGTCAAGCAGGACAACCCCGTGGTGCTCGTCGCCGAGGACGACCTGCCGACGGTCGAGCTCCTGACCATCCATCTTACCCAAGCCGGATACACGGTCGCCCACGCATACGACGGGGCCGAGGCCGTAGCCAAGGCAAAGGAACTCAAGCCCTTCGTGATAACGCTTGACATCATGCTGCCCAAAAAGGACGGATGGGAGGTGCTCCAGGAACTCAAGGCGGACCCGTCCACCAAGGATATCCCCGTGGTCATACATTCCATCATAGAGAACAGGGAGCTTGGGTTCGCGCTCGGAGCCACCGACTACCTCGTGAAGCCTGTAGACCATGCCGCGCTTCTCGACAAGATCAAGGGGTTCGTAAAAGACGACAGGAGGAAGCAGGCGCCGGTAAACGTCCTGCTTATCTCCGCCGACAGCGCCACGCAGGACCGGCTCTACGGCTCCCTCCAGGGAGAGGGGCTCCTGCTGCACTCGGCGGCGGACGATGACGGCGGCATAGAGCTTGCCTGCGCCACAAGGCCCAACGCCATAATGGTGGACGTGGAAGACGCCGTGAAGGGCTTTGAGACCATCAAAAAGATCAGGAGCAGCCCGTCCCTGAAGGACGTCCCGCTCTTCGTCCTTACGTCCAGGGACCTGCCGCAGGAGGAGAGGGCCTCTATTACCGGCCAGGTGGAGAGGATACTGCGGAAGGACTCTTTAAGCTCCGGGGAGTTGGTCAGCCACTTAAAGAGCCTCGAAGTCCTCTATCCGGAAAAGGCGGGGCTCGTCGACGAGGTTACCATGCTCTTCAACAGAAGGTACCTGAAGATAAGGCTTGCGCAGGAGATGAGCAGGGCCAAGAGATACAAGACGCCACTTGTCTTCTTCAACATTGATATAGACCACTTCGGCCATTACGTCTCGCGTAAGGGGCCTTATTACGGCAACCTCGTCATGAAAAAACTGGCCGAGCTTCTTAAAAGGAGCATACGCGGCTCGGACGTGCTTGTGCGCTACGGCAGGAGCTCCTTCGGGCTGGTGCTCACAAACACCTTCCTCAACTCCGCCGCGGTGCTTGCCAGAAGGTTTTTATCGATGGTCCACGATTACCCGTTCCTGTACGAAGAAGTCCAGCCCGGGACAAAGATCACCATAAGCATCGGGGCCTCGGAGTTCTCGGGGCAGGCCGGGGATGAGATCATATCAAACGCCGAGTCGGCTCTGTTCGAGGCGAAAAGGAAGGGCGGCAACAGGCTGGAGTTCCACCGCGGCAACGGTCAGCAGTGAACCCTTCTAAAGATGGGATTTACTTCGCGGAGCCTGTCCTGAGCGAAAGAACGAGATTCTTCGCTATGCTCAGAATGACAGGCTAAAATAGTTTTTCCGCCGCCTGTCAAATAACTATTGCCCGTGGATCACGTACCGGTTGCGTCCCGCGGCCTTGGCCTTATAGAGCGCCTCGTCGGCCCTGGCTATGAGGTCTTCCGGGGCCGTCCCGTCATCCGGCGCGACCGAGGCCACCCCGAGGCTTATGGTCACGTGTTTCGCCACGCCGGAGAGGGCGTGGCTGATATCCTGCGCCTCGATATTGGAGCGCATATGCTCGGCTATTATGGCGGCCCCCTCGGCGTCCGTATTCGGCAGCAGCACCACGAACTCCTCGCCTCCGTAGCGTGCTATGAAATCCCCGGGGCGATGGAGCGTGTTGCTCAGCGTCGAGGCCACTTTCTTGAGGCAATCGTCCCCCCCCTGATGGCCGTAATTGTCGTTGTACTTTTTGAAGAAGTCTATGTCTATCATTACTACCGCGAGATTCCACGCCTCTCTGTGCCCGCGCTTCCACTCCTGCCTGAGTATTTCGTCGAAATGGCGACGGTTGGCTATGCCGGTAAGCCCGTCTATCACGGAGAGCCTCTGCAGTATCGCGTTGCGCTCCTCGAGCTGTTCCTGGAGCTTTTTAAGCTCCCTGTACGCCTCGTCGCGCTGCATCTGGAGCAGATACGACCCGGAGTGCGCGCGTATGCGCGCCACGAGCTCTATCCTGTCCGGGAGTTTCACGAGGTAGTCGCTGGCGCCCTTTTCAAAGGCCATGCTCTTGTCCCTCGGGTCCTCCTTCGTGGAGAGCACTATCACCGGCGTGCTCGCAGTCGATGGGTCGGCCCTGTAGCGGCGCAGGAGCGTGTACCCGTCCACCTCCGGCATGACGATATCCTGCAGGATTATGGTGGGCTTGACCTCTTTGGCCGTCTCTACCGCCCTGGTGGGGTCCTTGCAGTAATGGAATTCGATGTCCCCTTCGTCGGCGAGCATGCGCCTGATGGCCTCGGCCACTATGGCCTGGTCATCCACTAACAACAGCACCACGGCGTGCCGGGAGTTCTGCGTCCCCGCTGCTTCAGGGCCGCGCGGTAAGGTTTCCATCTTCATACGGAACTCATCTTCCCGCATTTCGGCGGCTGTCCGAGGACCCTGACAGAGAGCGCGTCGGCTATGTCGTCGACCGGGAGCACGTCCACGGCGGCGTTCATCTCCACCGCCGCCTTCGGCATGCCGTAGACCTTGCAGGTCTCGGCGTTCTGAGCCACGGTGTACGCGCCGTGACGCCGCAGCCTTAGTAGGCCGTCCGCCCCGTCCTTGCCCATCCCGGTAAGGAGCGCGGCGCAGACCTTGCCGGACCAATGGCCGAGGATGCTGTCGAAGAAGACGTCCACGGACGGACGGTATGGGAGCTTCACTGGTTCGGACTTGTATCCCAGGCAGCCGTCGTCGTTGATATAGAGGTGGTCGTTGGTGGCCGCGACCAGCACCGTGCCCGGGGTGAGCCTGTCCCCCTCCCTTGCAAGGCGCACCGGAAGGTTTGACTGGGTGTTGAGCCACTGCACGAGTCCAGGGGTGAAGTGCTCATCGACGTGCTGAACGATCACGGTGGAGGCCGGCAGGTCCTTTGGAAGCCTTGAGAGCACCGACGCCAGGGCGCCGGGGCCGCCTGTGGAGGCGCCTATCGCGAGAAGCCACCTGTCCGTCACGCCGAGGCTGGCCGACTCGTGGAACTGATGCGTGGGCTTGTGGCGCGTGGCGGTATTGAGCCTCTCGATCGTATGTATCTTCTTCAGCAGGTCGTCCTTGCCTCTCCCCTCCCCGGACGGCCCGACCATCGGGGTGCTGACCGCATCGAGCGCGCCGGCGCCCATGGCCTCGAATACCAGCGAGACGTTGTCCGTCACCGAGGACGTGACCACGACTATAGGGCACGGGGTCCTGGCCATTATCTCCCTGGTGGCCTCCACGCCGTTCATCTCCGGCATGATAAGGTCCATCAGTATCAGGTCCGGGGTGTCCTGCGCGCATCGCTCCACCGCGTCCCGTCCGTTCAGCGCTATCCACGCCACTCCATACTCCGGCCTGGACACGACGATGCGGCGCAGGGACTCTACAGCCATTTTCATGTCGTTTACGATAGCTATCCTCATTGCTTCATGTCTCCGATCACGTCTACCACCGCTTCCATGAAAGTATTGTCATGGAAGCTGCCCCTTGTCAAATACTAATCCGCCCCGGCCTCCAGTCCGCTCCTGCGGTCCTCCTCCCTGTCCTTATATGAGACGATGATGACCGGGGTTGATGCGTAGTCCCTGTCCCCCCTGATCATCCTGACAAGCTCTATCCCGTCCATCCGGGGCATGTCTATATCGCTGATAACGAGGTCGTAGCGCCTGTTGCACAGCGCGTTCCAGCCGTCCATGCCGTCCACCGCCGTATCAACCTCGTATCCGGCGGCCTCCAGGAGATTGCGTTCGACCTCGCGGACGGTGAGCGAATCATCCACGACCATGACGCGCTTACGCATCAGCTCCGCCCCCTCCCCGGAGGTGCGCTGGACCTTGGCTATGCCGTCTTGCTTCGCAAGGGCCTCTACCGAGAGCACGAGATCGTCCACGTCCACTATCAGCACCGGGGATCCGTCCCCTAAAAGCGCGGCCGAGCTTATGTCCTTGACCTTGCCGAGGCGCCGGTCCAGGGACTGCACCACAAGGTCCATCTGCCCTATGAAACGGTCCACGACCACTCCGTAGCTGTTCTCGCGGTCGCCTATGATCACGATGGAGAGCTGCTCCCCCTGCACTACCTGCGCGCCGAGGCCCAGGACATGCGAAGCCCCCACGATGCCGAGATGCCGGCCGTCCACCGTGATGAACTGGCGGTTCTCCAGGACCTTGAGATCGTGCGACGGGACCCTCACGGCCCCCTTGATCCTGACCATCGGAAACGCGTACGGCTCATGCGCTATCTCTACTATCAGCGCCGAAATCACGGAAAGCGTGACCGGCACCTGCATGTTGAACCGCGTGCCCATGCCGAGCTCCGTCTTCACCTTTACGGAGCCGCGCATCTTCTGCAACACGTCCAGCACCACGTCGAGGCCCACGCCGCGCCCGGATATCTCGGTCACCTCGTCCCTTGTGGAGAAGTTGGGGAGGAACATGAACTCAAGGATCTCGTCGTCCCTCAGCCTTGCGGCGAAGTCCTCCTTTGCCAGCCCTTTTTCAACAACCTTGCGGCGCAGCCGCTCGATGTCTATGCCGCGCCCGTCGTCTTCAACGCTGATGGAGAGCATCCCGTCGCAGTGCGACGCGGTGAGGCGTATTACGGCCTGCTCGTTCTTGCCCTCCTTTATCCGTTCATCCGGGTGCTCGACGCCGTGGTCTATGGCGTTGCGGAGGATATGGTTCAGCGGCGCCTCGATCTTCTCCAGCACGTCGCGGTCCACCTGGGTTGAAAGCCCGTTTATCTCGAGCTTTACCTTTTTTCCGAGCTGCCTGGCGACGTCTCGCACCATCCTGTGCAGGCCGTGGACGCCGTCAGAAAAAGGACGCATCTTCGTTATTATCGTCTCGCGGTGCAGCCTCTCGGTAAGGCCGCTCACGCGCCTGTCATAGGCGTCAAGCACGACGGTCTTGTCCGCGAGCAGCTTCCTGCACTCTTTGGCCTTGGCCTGCGCGGTTATGAAAAGGTTGTAGGCGTCCTCCTGGAGATTCAAGTCGTCCATAATCTCCCTCAGCGAATCAAGGGCCTCTATCAGGCATATCTGGGTCCGTTTAAGAGCGCCGAGCGAGGCGACGTAAGGACTGAGCCTCCCGGCCTCCACCTTCACCTCTCCGGCGAGCCCCATAAGCTGGTTCCAGCGTTCCGCGGTCACGCGCAGGACGCGGTCTTTCTCCGGGTCCCCCGTTGCCGCGCCCGCCGCGCCCTTGCCCATCCCCTGTCCGGCTACGGCCTTCACGGTCTCCCTGCGCGCCTTGTCCTTCGGGCGCGGCGCGGCGGGGGCGCCCGTCCCTGCCGCGGCCCCGCTCTCCTTGATGCGCGTTATGGAAGAGAGCCTGTTTTCAAGCTCTCCCGGATGGTCTTCCGGCCAGGTACGCATTGCGTCGTCCGGCAGACGGGCTATCGACACTATCGTGTCCGCCGCCGAGAGCAGCGCGTCTATATGGTCGCTCTCAAGCCTTATCTCCGAGTTTATCGAAGCAACGAACACGTCCTCCATCACGTGCGCCAGGCGCACAACGGGGTCCACCCCGACCAGGCGGGCCGCCCCCTTTATCGAGTGCGCCGCGCGCATCAGCGACTCCAGGAGCTTCCCTGACGGAGAGCCGTGCTCGAGGGCAAGCACCCCTTCGGAGAGCACCCTCCCCTGCTCGCCCACCTCGGTGCGGAAGAGCTCGAGCATGGATAGGCCGCTTAAGTCATTTCCATCTTCCATCTTCAGCGAATGCTCCTCTCGAACTGGGAGATAAGCAGGTCTTCATCAAGGCATCCTATGCGCCTCTCTCCCCACTTTATAATGCCCTTTATATAGTTGGACGCGGAGTCCGACACGGTGCTCGGCAGGCTCTCGAGCTCGGCCTCCCTGTAACGGTGTATCCCGGATATCTCGCTTACCGGGAATACGTATCTCCCGCCGTCCTTTTCCAATATCACCATGCGCCCGTAGATTATCTGATCGCCCTCGTCGACGGCCTTGTCCGCCTTTGTAATGCCCAGTACCCCTCCGAGAGAGAAGCATATCTGCACCTCTCCCCCGGTGCTGACCACCCCCTTCATGATATTGCTCTTGTTGTGCGGCAGACGGTGTATCTTGAGCATCTGCGATATCTCCTTGCAAAGATGCGTTGGGAGGGCCACCCACTCCTCGCCAATCCTGAAGACGATGACGGATTTGGCTTCGCTGAAGACCTCCTCCTTGCCCCCGGCAAGCACCTCCGTCCACTCCCTCCGGTAGTCCTCGGGCAGCGCGCGCTCATAGACCTGTAGGCTCGCGGCGTGAAAGACCTCGCAATTACGGCAGTGGATCACCCGCGGGAGCTTAGGGCAACGGGAAGTTTCCCTGCCCCACACGCCTATCCTGTGCCAGCAATTGCCCGTAACCGTATCCATTACGCCCTCAGCCATCGATTATCACCCTTCCCGCGGGTTGCGGTCAACGACCCTGTTTCCCTGAAGCCCTTTTCATGACCCTGCCTGCGCGCTCCCCGAACCTGGCCGCGTTTTTCGCGTCCCCAAGCCGCTCGCACAGGTTCGACAGGTAGGCGAGAGCGTCATGAAAGCCAGGGTCGAGATAGACCGCCTTCTTCAAATACTCCTCAGCCAGATAACCATCGCCAGTGGAGTCCACCACCTGCCCCAGGATGTAGTACGCCTGGGCGGAATATGAGTCATGGGCCACCAGGTCCTCGCATATCCTTAACGCGTTGTCGATATCTCCGGCGCCGACGAGCCTGTATGCCTCCGCGATCCTTTCCGCCGCGTTTGTGCGGCTCTTTGCGGCGTCCTGCCCGTGGGCCTCCCCCGACCGGCGCGGGAGAGCGTCCGGTTCGGTCTTTTTTGAAACAACCCTTGCCCTGTGCGCATCTCCCTGAGCGCGCGCCGCGGGCAACTTCTCCTTGTGCCCCGAAGGGCACGGCACAACGCGCCTGTGTTCGGGGTCCGCGCCAATGCGATGGGCGAACGCCCTCGGGAAGGCGAGCCGTGAAAAACCGTCCGCCGACAGCCTTGCGGTTTCGGCATGGCCCACGAAGAGCACGCCGTCGCCGTTGAGAAGCCGGAAGAGGACGGAGACGGCCTTTTTTTTAGCCGCGTTATCGAAGTAGATAAGCAGATTCCTGCAGAAGATAACGTCATATCCGGCCCGCATGGACGCGAAGTCCCACGTCAGGATGTTGCCCTGCTGAAAATTGACGGCCGAGCTGACTTCCTTTTTGATTACATACCCTTCCGCGCTCTTCGAAAAATACCGGTTGCAGAGCGACGGGTCGGTCCCGCGGAACGAATAAGCCGTGTATACCCCGCGCATTGCCGCGTCAAGGGCCTGCACGCTGATATCGACGGCGTCTATATGGAACCGGTCTCTCCCGATATTCATATCAAAGAGGAGCATCGCGATGGAGTACGGCTCCTCGCCGGTGGAGCACGGCACGCTCAATACGCGGAGCGGCGCGCTCGTCTTCCTGTCGAGCCAGAATTGCCTCAGATACTCCTTGAAGCCGTTGAAGAGCTCCTTGTCGCGGAAAAAATAGGTCTCCGGGATAACCACGGACTCCACAAGCCTGTCGACCTCGTTCGGGAAGCACATGAGCGTCTGGATGTACTCCTCGATGGAGGCGGAACCGCACTCCGCCATGCAGTCCCGGACCGCCTTTTCCAGCACCTGAACGCCGATGGACTCCGCATTCAGTCCGATGCGTGTCCTTAAAAGCTCTATGACAGGTGTGATGTCCATACGCAGTGTCGTATCGCGCGCTCCGGGGAATATTCCTCCGACATGGATTGGCAATGCTTTTTGATGCTTGCCGCGGGGTGCTCTACCGCAACGCCAGGTCCGGCTTGGGGCGCGCGCTATGCGCTCTCGCGCGACGGCGCGTCCTCAAAGAGCATGTCTCCGGCCTCGTCAGGCAATATCTTATCCACGTTCAGCCTTTGAACGATGGCGGCGTCGTCCATGACCACGCCGCCGAGATAGGCGTGGTCCTTCAAATTCACACCCGATGCCTTGAAGTCGCTCTCCCGCAGGGATACCGTCTCCGTCATATGCTCTATCAGGAGTCCGATGCAGGCCTTTTTGCCGCCGTCTTTCAGATAGTTGACCAGGGCTATCCTCGACCCGAGCTTGACCTCGCAGCCCTTCCCGCTCATCAGATGGCATACGTCGATCACCGGGATGGAGGAACCCCTGTAGTTCAAAAGGCCGGCCACGTAGCCCGGCGCCCCCGGGACCTTCTTAAGGTGCGCGAAGGGCACTATCTCCATGACGTCCTTCGCCTCTATGATGTATCTTTCGCCGCCTATCTTGAATTGGAGGTATAGCATATCGTCTCTTAAGAATCCTTTCTGACCTTGAACCTGGTCACGCCGCTCTGAAGTTCCCGGGCCGCGACGTTGAGCTGCATTATCACCTCGTTGGACTCCTTGAGCGACGCCACGGTCTGCTGCGCGGCCTCGCTCAGCTGGATCATAGCCTGATTTATCTGGGAAGCGCCGGCCGACTGTGATTGCATCCCCTGGTGCACGCTCTCAAAAAGCGGGGTCAGGTTCTGCACCTGCCCGATTATCAGGGAGAGCTGGGAGCTTATTTCACGGACGTCGCTGACGCTTTGACGCACCTGCTGGGAGAACTTCTCCATGCTCATGACGCCGGCGGAGACGGCGGTCTGCATCTCCTTGACCATCTGCTCTATGTCGAGGGTCGCCACGGCGGTCTGGTCGGCAAGGCGGCGTATCTCCTTGGCCACCACCGAGAAGCCGAAGCCGTACTCTCCCGCCTTCTCGGCCTCGATGGCCGCGTTGAGCGAAAGGAGGTTGGTCTGGTCCGCCACTTTCGTTATGGTGGTGACGACGGTGTTGATGTTGCCCGCCTTCTCGTTCAGCACCTCGAACTTGGAGGATATCGTCCTGGCGGCCTCCACTATGTGGTTCATGGTCGATTCCATGCGACTGAGCCCGGACCTGCCGCTTTCAGCGGATTTGGCGGTGCCCTCCGCCACCCC
The DNA here is from genome assembly GCA_016235365.1 of Deltaproteobacteria bacterium. Taxonomy (GTDB): domain Bacteria; phylum Desulfobacterota; class GWC2-55-46; order GWC2-55-46; family GWC2-55-46; genus JACRLF01. Next base: position 16,094 of record JACRLF010000024.1, read on the forward strand.
GGAGACCTCGTCCATGGTGCTGACGAGCTCCTTGGACGTGGCGGATATCTCCGTGGCGGTAGCCACTATCTCGTTGGTCGTTGCCGCCTGTTCGGCGACGGTGGCCTCCTGCTGCTTGGAGGTCGCGGCTATGGAGGTGACCGCGGATGCGAGATGGATGCCCGAGCGCTGCACCTGCGTGACAAGCGCGTTCAGATTGGCTATCATCCTCTGTATGCCGGCGCCGAGCTGCGCGATGGCGTCATCGCCCTTGATCTCCATCCTGCCGGTAAGATCTCCCTCGGCGGCCTTCATAACGACGTCGAGGATGGTGTTGACCCGCTGCTGGAGGAACTCCAGTGCCTGGCGCTTCTCCTCGCTCGATTTGCGTATATGGTCTATCATGTTCTGCAGCTGGGCGGCGAGCTCGCCTATCGAATCCTCGCCGGTGAAGTTCACCCTGGCGCTCAAATCGCCGTCTGCCACCCTGTTTACCACGCGAAGCAGTTCGTTGACCTTGGCGCTCAGCTCCACGGCGGCGGCATGCTCCCTCGCGGTGCGCTCGCTCTCGCGGGCGGCGGCCTCGTCCGTCGTATCGGACATCTCGTTAAATGCGGCGGCGAGTTCGCCGAGCTCGTCGTCCGTCGATATGCTCGCTGCCCTGGCCTTAAGATCGCCTCTGCCCCTCCTGGTCACCGCGTCCATGAGGCTGTTGAGCGGGTTTATGACCCAGGTCTTAAGCAGCAGGTTGACGAGGAACAGGCCCGCGACAAAGAAGGCCGCGTTGACGATGACGGCCTTCCATATCTCCCGGTTGATCTCATCGTCCAGCGCCGCAAGCGAATAGCTTATGCGAACCGCGCCGTTTACGTCCCCGCTCTTCACGTTGTGGCACTTGAGGCAGTTAACCCCCCTGGTATTCTCCGTCGCCTTGAACGGCGTTATCACGGTAAGCACCCTGCGGCCGTCCTTCCTGGCGATCATGCTCACGTCCTCCCCCGTGAGGGCGCGGCGGTCGAGGTCGTCTACCGGCACGTCCTCGGACAAGCCCGGGCCAAACTGGTCGGAGACCGGGTTTCCGCGGATGGCCCTGGCCTCCACTATGCCTTCCCTGGAGAGCATCTTCTTTCTAAGGATGTCACGCTTGTCCATGGTGCCGGTGAGCATCATGGTATTGAGGCCGTCGAAGTACATGGTCGTCAGGTCAATGACTTCTTTCTTGACCCCATCGATCATCCGGTCCTTCTCGCGCTTCAAGCCGTAGGTGGTGAGCAGGCCGATTATCAGGGCCAATATAAAGGCCACGGTGAGACTGACCTTCAACCTTATCGGCATCCGGTTGATGAACCCTATCCGGTTCAATATCATATGCTTCTCCTTTTATATTTTTCTGCCTGCGGCATCTCCCGCGGTACTGGCGCAGGTCAATAACGGTGATGGATTTGAAAGGCCGGGCCGATGACGAAGTGAAGATACCCCCGCCTCAAAAAACGGGGGATTCCCGTTGATATCAGGGTGTTATTCTCACATTACGAGGTTCCTGAACAATGATAGGCCCTGGAGTTTTTGTCATTTCCGGTCATTTAAGGTTAAAGAAGGGCCTCTTTATACTCCATCTATCTCTTTTCATATCGGACGGATGTAAAAATTTCTTTAACATATCGAAAAACAGAGATTTCTAAGCGCCGTCGACTCCGGCGCCGCCTGGCGGCCAGAGGGGGATTCGCCCGCATGAAGGTGTATACAGAGGGGTTGAACATGCATAGCGAGCGCATTCCCCGTAGCTTGCTACGGGGTCAAGCGAGCGCATAGAAATAGATACTTCCTTATATGTCGAAGATTCCTCGCAGCTTGCTGCGGGGAGCTTCAATCTCCCCGCGGCAAAAAAAAAGCGGTCTATATCTCTATAGACCGCTTCCGAAACGACCCTGCCTTAACACCATCCGGGGCGCACACAACGTAGCGCAACCGCATTGGTAAGGCAGGTTAAGCCTTGTAACTATTTGGTTTTACTATACAATAATGGCGGGGCCGACGGGACTCGAACCCGCGCCCTCTGGCTTGACAGGCCAGCGTTATAACCGACTTAACTACGGCCCCGTTATCGTAAATGAACCTCCCCGGACTTAAAGCCCAAAGGGTTTCAGAACGTTAAAAAAATAAATATGGTAGGCGGAACAGGGATCGAACCTGTGACCCCAGCCTTGTAAGGGCTGTGCTCTACCAACTGAGCTATCCGCCCGCATAAGCCCCATGATGAACCTCTATTACGCTGCCCCCGGTCGGCTCCATTGCCGCCAAATGTCCCCTAACGCCCATTGCACCCTACCCCCCTGCCCCACTTGCCCCCTCTTACTCCCCCGCCCCCTTACCCCCTTGAGCCGCCCCCCCGGGAAATCAATCCCCGTCTATCGACGGGGATTGATAAAATTATCAATTTTCTTCTTTATTGTCAAGAGAGAATCTTTGTCCTTACGACGCCGGGCAAACCACCGGTCAAGCATCGGCGGCATGAAGTGACGCGATTTGAACATGCATGGCGAGCGCCCAGCCCGCAGCTTGGATAGCGGGGTCAAGCGAGCGAATAGAAATAAATACTTCCTTATATGTCGAAGATTAAGCGCGGCTTGCCGCGGGGAATCTTCAAGCGCCCGCAACTTGTGCTCTGGAGCCGGCGCCCGACATGCTTTTTAAAGCTCCCCGAGGCTTTTCCAGCGGGCCTCGCGCCAGCCATGCTTTTTCAATGCCTTATGACTGCGTCCGTCTGCTGTCCGGCGGGTTCGGCGGCAGGGGCGGCCTGCTCTTTTTCAAAGCTGGCCTTCAGATCCCTGAATATATCTTCCCTGCCCTTTACGTTAAGGGCCTGTATGAGCACCTCGTCCATATGCTCGACAAAGGACGGCTTTACCTTATCGAGGATCTGGGAGGGGATATCCTTCATGTCCTTCTCGTTCTCCTTCGGTATGAGGACCTTCGGTATCCCGGCCCTGTGCGCGGCCAGGAGCTTCTCCTTGAGCCCGCCGATGGGAAGGACCTTGCCCCTGAGCGTAATCTCGCCGGTCATCGCCACGCTTTTACGGACGGGTATCCTGATGAGGGCCGAGGCTATGGCCGTCGCCATCGTTATCCCCGCCGAGGGCCCGTCCTTCGGGATAGCGCCCTCCGGGACGTGGATATGTATGTCGAGCTTCTGGTAGAAGTCCTTTTCAAGGCCGAGCTCGGCCGCGCGGCTCCTTATGTATGTCATGGCGGCCTGCGCGGACTCCTGCATCACGTCGCCGAGTTTCCCGGTTATGGTCAGCTTCCCTTTGCCGGGCACAAGGGCGACCTCGATGCTCAACATCTCCCCGCCGGCCTCTGTCCAGGCAAGCCCCGTCGCTACGCCCACTTCGTCGGCCTCTTCTATCACGCCGTAGCGGTACGGAGGGACGCCCAGGAACCTCCCGAGGCTCTTGACGGTCACCGGGACACTATGGTCACGGCCCTTTTTGAGGATCTCCTTGGCCACCTTCCTGCACAGGGCGGCCATCTGGCGCTCGAGGTTCCTTACGCCGGCCTCTTTGGTGTAACGCCTGATTACCGCGAGTATGGTCGCCTTGCTTATCTGGAAGTTCTGATTGGTAAGCCCGTGCGCCTTGAGCTGCTTCGGCAGGAGGAACTTCTCGACTATATGGAGCTTCTCGATCTCGGTATATCCGGGTATCCTTATCATCTCCATCCTGTCAAGGAGCGGATAAGGGATGCCCTGAATGGAGTTGGCCGTGGTAATGAACATTATCTTGGAAAGGTCGTAGTCGCAGTCGAGATAATGGTCGTTGAACGTGTGGTTCTGCTCCGGGTCGAGCACCTCCAAGAGCGCCGAAGCCGGGTCGCCCCTGAAGTCATGGCTCATCTTGTCGACCTCGTCGAGGAGGAAGACGGGGTTATTGGAGCCGGCCTTCTTGAGCGACTGGATGATCTTGCCGGGCATCGAGCCTATGTACGTCCTTCTGTGACCCCTTACCTCGGCCTCGTCCTTCACCCCGCCGAGGGACAGGCGGACGAAGTTCCTGGCCGTGGCCCTGGCGATGGATTTGGCGAGCGAGGTCTTGCCCACGCCCGGGGGGCCAACGAGGCAGAGTATCGGCCCCTTCATCTCATCGACGAGCCCCCTTACGGCGAGGTACTCCACAATCCTCTCCTTGACGTTCTTGAGCCCGTAGTGGTCTTCCTCGAGCACCCGCTCGGCCTCGGCGATGTCTATCTTCTCCTCGGTCACAAAGTCCCACGGAAGGCTGACGAGCCAGTCTATGTAGTTCCTGGACACCGTCGCCTCCGCCGACATCGGGGACATGAGCCTGAGCTTTTTTATCTCCTGCCTGGCTTTTTTCGCGGCCTCCTTGGACATCTTCTTGGACTTTATCTTGTCCTCGAACTCCTGGATCTCGGTCTTGAACTCGTCTTTTTCACCGAGCTCCTTCTGGATGGCCTTCATCTGCTCGCTCAGGTAGTATTCCTTCTGGGTCTTCTCCATCTGGCGCTTTACACGCTGGCGGATCTTCTGCTCTACCTCGAGTATCTCTATCTCGCTCTCCATGAGGCTGTAGAGCTTTTCAAGCCTCCTTGTCGGGCTGGCGATGGCAAGGAGGGACTGCTTGTCCTCGATCTTTATGGTCAGGTGCGAGGCGATGGTGTCGGAGAGCCTGCTCGGGTCCTCGATGGTGGAGACGCTCATTATCATCTCGGGCGGGACCCTCTTGTTGAACTTGACGTAGGTCTCGAAGGACTTCACGACGGAGCGGACAAGGGCCTCGGTCTCAACCGTCTCGTCTATCAGCCCGTCGACCTCCTCGACGCTCACCATGAAACACTCGTCCTCGGAGACGAACTCCTTGATCCTGGCCCTCCTCTTGCCCTCTACCAGCACCTTGACCGTGCCGTCGGGGAGCCTCAGGAGCTGTAGTATGGTCCCGAGGGTGCCGACGTCGTAGATATCGTCAGGGGCCGGGTCTTCTGTCTTGGCCTTTTTCTGGGCCGCAAGGAGTATCGACTTGTCGTTGCCCATTGCGTGCTCGAGGGCCTTGATGGACTTCTCCCTGCCCACGAAAAGAGGCACGACCATGTACGGGAATATTATTATATCCCTTAACGGTATCAAGGGTATCACAAACTTATTGTCCTTTTTCAAATCTCTCCCTCCGTTGACTCCTGTGAAACGTCCCCCCTGTTTTAAACAGCGAGGGGCCTTGATAGCGTCAAAAAAGCCAGCCGCCGCGCTGCTCAGGCGGTTTCAGCCCTGTTGCCGTAGACTATGATGGGCTTCGCCTTCTCGAATATCACGTCCTCGTTTACGATGCACTCCTTGATATTGGTCTGGGACGGCAGCTCGTACATGGTATCGAGCATCACGTTCTCGAGTATGGCCCGCAATCCCCTGGCCCCGGCCTTCCTTATCATGGACTCCTTGGCTATTGCGCCGAGCGCGCCGTCCGTGAACTTGAGCTTTACGTTCTCGAACTCGAAGAGCTTCTGGTACTGCTTGATTATGGCGTTCCTCGGCTCGGTGAGTATCCTCACCAGGTCCTTCTCGCTCAGCTCGTCGAGCACGGCTATGACCGGGAGCCTGCCCATGAACTCGGGGATGAGGCCGTAACGTATGAAGTCCTGCGGCTCAACGTCATGGAGGAGCTTTGTGGACGCGGCTGACGCGGTCTTTTTGCCCTCCGCGCTGAAGCCCACGGTCCTCTTGCCGACCCTCTGGGAGACTATGGTCTCCATCCCGGTAAAGGCGCCGCCGCATACAAATAGTATGTTGGTGGTATCGACCTGCAGGAACTCCTGCTGGGGGTGCTTCCTGCCGCCCTTGGGCGGGACGTTGGCGACTGTCCCCTCGATTATCTTAAGGAGCGCCTGCTGCACGCCTTCGCCGGAGACGTCCCTCGTGATGGAGGGGCTGTCGCTCTTCCTTGATATCTTGTCTATCTCGTCTATGTATACTATGCCCTTCTGACACCTCTCGATATCGTACTCGGCGTTCTGCAGGAGGCTCAAAATGATGTTCTCGACGTCCTCGCCGACGTATCCGGCCTCCGTAAGCGTGGTGGCGTCGGCTATGGTGAACGGGACGTTCAATATCTTCGCGAGGGTCTGCGCCAGAAGGGTCTTTCCCGACCCTGTCGGGCCGACAAGGAGTATGTTGCTCTTCTGAAGCTCGACGTTCCCGAGCGCGACCCTGCTCTCTATCCTCTTGTAATGGTTGTGCACGGCGACGGAGAGCACCTTTTTGGCGTGTTCCTGCCCCACGACGTACTCGTCGAGTATCTTCTTTATCTCGAAAGGCTTGGGTATGGTATGCTCGCGCTTCTTGAACTCCTCTTTTTCGTACTCCTCGGCTATTATGTCGTTGCAGAGCTCTATGCACTCGTCGCAGATATATACCATGGGCCCGGCAACAAGCTTCCTGACCTCATCCTGCCCTTTGCTGCAGAATGAACATGTCAGGTAACTGCCGCTTTTTTTGTTGGTCGACATCGTCTATCCTCCGGATTTTGCTGATAACAGCTCGGGCAATCGCCCCGGCTTGCCCGCCATCCCTCCGCGGTTGCGGCGGACTTTTAATGTTTCCTTCGGGGTCTAATTAAGCGCAGCTTGCCGCGCAAGCTATGATCGACAGTATCTTCGGATGGGCCATAGCTTGCTGCGGGGAGGTTCATGCCCGGTATCGCCCGCCGCACCCCCTCTGCGTTGCGCTCTCAAGCCCCTGCCAGACCCCTCTCGGATAGGGCGGGGACCCCCGCCGGGACCCTACCTTGGTTTTAGCTGTTCGGAAAAGGTCCTCTTCTCTATAACTTTATCAATTATACCATATTCCATGGCCTGTTGCCCAGTCATATAAAAGTCCCTCTCGGTATCCCGGTATATCTTGTCGATTGGCTGGGCGGAATGTTTCGCGAGGATTTTCGTCAGTTCTTCCCTTATCCTTAGTATTTCCCTGGCCTGAATATCTATTTCCGTAGCCTGGCCCTGCGCCCCTCCGAGAGGCTGGTGTATTAGAATCCTTGAGTTGGGCAGGGCGAACCTCTTTCCGGCGGCCCCGCCGGCCAGGAGGAGGGCGCCCATGGAGGCCGCCTGCCCTATGCATATCGTAGATACGTCGGCTTTCACGTACTGCATGGTGTCGTATATGGCGAGCCCGGCGCTGACCAGGCCGCCCGGGGAGTTTACGTAGAGGTTTATGTCCTTGTCCGGGTCTTCCGATTCGAGGAAGAGGAGCTGGGCCACTATGAGATTGGCCACGTTGTCGTCCACGGCGTTGCCGAGGAAGATTATCCTGTCCTTAAGGAGCCTTGAGTAGATGTCATACGCCCTCTCCCCGCGGCCCGTCTGCTCAACTACCATCGGGATTAAAGTCATGCGCCCTCCTCCTGTATCATTCCGGTTTTTCTCTTAACAGGCCGCTGAAAAAGCCCCAACCGCGGCGTCAATGAACATGCATAGCGGGCATCCAGCCCGCTACAAGTTGCGGGGAATGCGCTCGCTATGCATGTTCAACTCACACCCCTCACCCTACCCTCTCCCGCAAGGGGAGAGGGTGCAACTAAAAACCTCCCCTCCCTCGACGGGAGGGGATAGAGGGGAGGGTGATGCCTATAAAGACTCTCTAACCCTCACTGGAAGTCTTCGCCTGGAAGGCGAGGGATTTAGATCCCATTGTGAGACATTAATCAGAGGTTCCTTAGCTACTTCTTCTCAAGCAACAGCCGCATTGCTTGCCTCCAGGATGAGATCGAAGACCTTCTCGTGCTTCAACCCGTCCTTGATCACCTCCATGGCCCCTTCCCTCTCTATCCTCGATAGGAGCGACTCGTAGGGGACCTTCCTCGACTCCGCGAGGTGCCTTACGGCCTTCTCGGTATCCTCCTCCGTTATCTGTATATTCTCCCTAACTGAGATGGCGTCAAGGATTATGTCTTCCTTTACGGACCTTACGGCCATAACGCGGTATTTGGCCTTCAGTTCTTCGGGCGAGAGGTTGGCGTCAGCGGGGTCGGCGTTGCCGTGCTTCATGTTCTCGACCACCCTGCCGAGTATGACGCCCAAGTACCTGTTGACGAGGGCTTCAGGGACTTCAAAATCGTACTTCTGCGTCAGCTTGTCGAGTATCTCCGTCTTGAGACCCTCCTTGACGCTTATCTGCTTGACCCTGGCAAGCTCGTCCTTCACCTTGAGTTTAAGCCCATTGAGGTCGTCGCATCCGAGGCCCTTGGCGAACTCGTCGTCGAGCCTGGGGACGGATTTCTCCTTTACGGCCTTTACGGTTATCTTGAAAAGGGCCTCATTGCCCGCCAGGCCCGGTTCGCTGTAGTTGGCCGGGAAGGTGACGTTAGCCTCCCTTGCGTCCCCTTTTGCGGCGCCCAACAGCGCCTCATCAAAACCGGGCAGCAGGGTCTTCTCTCCTATTACCGTCGGATAATCCGACCCCTTGCCGTTTTTTATGGGTTGCCCTTCGATGAAGCCTTCGAAGTCGATGACTACCATGTCGCCGCTTGCCGCCTGCCTTTCGACTTCATTGTATTCGGCGCGCCCCTCGCGCAGCCTTGCAAGCCCGTCTTCCATATCCTTATCGGTGACCTCTATCGTTCCCTGCTTGAGCTCCATCCCCCTGTACTCGGTTATCTCCACCTTCGGGGAGACATCCACTGTCACGGAGAAGGCGAAGTCCGTGCCTTCCCTCAGTCCTTTTGAGATGATCTCCACCTTCGGGGCCTCTACGGGGATGAGTTCCTTCTCCCTGATCGCGCGGGGGTATGACGATTCGACGAGGCTCTTTGCCACGTCCTCTTCGACGCCGGCTGAGAACTTGCTCTTGAGCATGCTCATGGGCACATTGCCCTTTCTAAAACCGGCGATGGCCGCGGTCGCCCTGAGGGACTGATAAGCCGCATCCAACTCACTCTTGACCCGCGGCGCCCCTATGGTGATGTTGAGCTTCTTTTTTACCTGGCTTAAATCCTCGAGTTCGATCCTGAAGTCGTTGTCCGTGTTCTGCATTTTACCTTTCCTTTTACGTTCCGCTTATTTGCGTTTATTTTATCTTTCTGAAAACCAGGGGAGTGATCACTGAAACATGCGCGGCTGGCGTCCCCATAGAGCCATGTCTTAAAGAGGGCTCATTGCGCCCGGTGAAGATGTCAAATGGTGCGAGAGGGGGGAATCGAACCCCCATGGTTGCCCACCAGATCCTAAGTCTGGCGCGTCTGCCAGTTCCGCCACTCTCGCAAGCGTACGAAAGCGGGTCAAGGAGCGATTAACACCCTGCCGCCGAAGCGGACTCCCCTCACCCGCAACGCTACGAGCGGACCCATGAGAAGAACAAAAAAAACGGACACAGGGCCGCCTTGCAAAGACATATGCCCGCATCCAGAATGCACTAACGCTCCGAAACGGATACTGATGACCTAACAGGTTGTCGAAAAACCCTCGCGTCCGTTCAGGCTGTTCAAAAAGCTCCCGACCCACGCCACTTGGCGTGGGAGGCGTCGAGGAGCGAGGAATGAGGCGTATTTTGTCCAGACGCCGCGGTGACGAGCGACGATGACAACGCAGTAGATGGACTTTTTCAACAGCCTGCTAACTGATAAAAGCTATGAACCACCCCGGAGCAACCTCCGGTATATCCGAAGGAAACACTAAAATATCAGGCAATTTGTGCTATGCGTCAGTATTATAAGGTATTCAAAGATACCTTGCAACAAAAAATACAACCTATAGATCGGGCCGTCAGGCCGTTAAAATTCTCCGCGGCAAGCCGCGGAGAATTTTCAAGTAATGAATTTATCGTTTGCAATTCGCTCGCTCCTCCCCATAGCTTGGATAGCGGGGAATCCGCTCGCTATGCTTGTTAAAAAGGCGTATTTTACGCCATTGCGAGGGGTGTTGTGAGGCGACGGCCTCTATCCTGGAATCGACCCTCGCCTGAATTGACAGGGGGCTTAAAAAACTCAAGACAAGGTCATTGCGAACGGAGTGTATTTATCAAGGATGAGATTGCTTCGCTACGCTCGCAAAGACGACAAATCAAGTTTTTCAGCGCCCTGCTCGGATTTCGGAACGATAGAAAAACGGGTATTCCTTCCGGGGATGGCGGATAAAAAAAGGGCAGGCCGTTTGGCCTGCCCTTTTAGTCATGACTCCACATGTTGCCTGCGATTAGAAGTTCGCCGTAAGCATCATGTACGCCCAGTCCTGGTCCTGCTTGTCGGAATTGGCTGTGGCTTTTATCCTGTCCTTTATGAACTTGCCGGAGAACAGGTGGCTGTAGCCGACCTGCGCCGCTACGGCGCTGTTGTACTTGTAGGTGGCCGTAAGGTCTATCTCGTTGCCGATGCTGCTGTTGGTCTCCGTGGCGCTGGCGGCGCGAAGCCCGGTGGGAGTGGTGTTCCAGTTGGCGTCCGCGTACCAGGCGTCATGCTTCTGAGCGAGCTTCAGGTTCCACAGCTCGGCGGCGAGCTTGAGCTTGTCGGTCACGTCGGCTGACGCTGTGAGGCCGAAGGCCTTTACGTTCCTCCCTGCCTGTATGTCCATGAGGCCGAGCTTGTCATGGGTTGAGGGGAAGAGCATAGTGAAGGTCTTGATGTCGTTGTTTGATGCGTCGTTGTCGCCTGATGCATAGTCATACTCGAGGCCTACCCTCACCTTTGTCGGGGTCGGCAGGGTATAACCGACCTTCGCGAAGGCGGCCCAGCCCTTCAGGTTGTAGCTGGTGGTCCTCGTGTCTATGGACCCGGACTGGAGCGGCAACTCGAGGGTATAGTCAAGACCCGCAACCGCGCCCTTGAGCCTCGCGCCGTAGGTGTAGAGGCTCTGTGCGGAGTCTATCGTGCCGGTTATGGCGGTGTTGCCTATCGTTGTGCCCCAGCCGAATGCGTTGTTGCCGGACTGGAGGCCGTCACGGAGCCAGAGGACATAGAGGTCAAGGGTGTTGTTGGGGATCGCCTTGACCGTGGCGTATATGCCGGTGAAGTCCTGGTCGGTGCTGGTCGTGGTGCTCTCCCTTATCTTGGACGTAAAGAGGTCTACGTTGACAGGGGCCGACGTATAGACGAACTTGAGCGCGTCGAAAGACCTGTCGTTGTTGCCCCAGGCAGAGGTGGCTACGAGCCTGCCGTCGCCGTAGAAGAGCTCCTGGCGTCCAGCCCTGAGCGATACCGGCGCGCCGAAGAGGTTATTGATGTTGACGTATGACTCGTGGAAGTCGAGCGTATTGCCGGTGTCGGTCAGCGCGGGGCCGCCAGCGGTGCTGGTTGATGCGCCCCAGGTCCTTGTGTCCTGGAGGGTGATCTTTATGGATGTGTCGTCCGTTGCCTTTGCATCCGCCGTGAGCCTTACCCTCTGGCCCCATGAGTCCGTGTGGTCGTTTACGTTGCCGTTGAAGTCCGCATCGTTCCTGTATTCACCCCTGAGCCTGTACTGGCCGCTTAATGTTACATCCGCCGCGTCGGCCGGGACAACGTATGCAGCGGCAAGAGCCGCTGCGAAGACAGACAACAAAATTCTTTTCATCCTTCTTCCTCCTTGTATTTGGTAGTTATTACTGCCCTCTGATGTTTAGCGCCGCGGGAAAAACGGCGCGTTGCCTCTCTTAGGTTACGGCTCGGGCTCGGCTTTCATAACTCTCCACAGGCATATCCATGCGCGATGGACACGCCTTGCTCTACTCTCCCGCCCCAATCCATCCGGCCGCAGACCCTTTGATTACAGGCCCTGAGGGCGCATGGAACTTTGCGACAACGCTGCTTTTATGGATTGGCGGAGCTATTCCGAATTTAGATTGATATTGTTATACACAACATTGCAAACCGTGTCAAGCATTTTAAAGGGACGCTTTGAAAAAAAATAAAGCCGTCCGCGCGGCGTATTTTTTCATGACATCGGCCCGGTATCCAGCGACCTAAAATCCGCGGGGCAAGCCGCTCCCCAGGCGCTCGCCGTGCGTCCCAAAGCCCTATACAGACGCGAAACGGACGGCCTGTCAAATGACGCCGGCCTTTACAAGGTCGTGCATGTGTACCACCCCCGCGGCCTCACCCCCGTCGTCGTGCACGAAGAGCGAGGTGATGGAGTGCTCCTCCATCTGCTTCAGGGCCGCCTCGGCAAGGGCGTCCACGGATATCGTCTTCGGGCTACTGGTCATGACGTCAACGACTTTTTTCTCAAGGACGTCGCCCCCCTGCTCTATCGCCCTCCTCAGGTCGCCGTCGGTTATCACGCCGATAATCCTCCTGCCCCTGAAAACGCCGGTCAGCCCCATGCGCTTTGCGGTCATCTCTATTACGGCATCCTTCATCGAGGCGTTTACCGAGACCCTCGGCATGGACGCGCCCGTGTGCATCAGCTCACCGACCCTCATCAGCTTCCTGCCGAGGCTTCCGGCGGGGTGGAGGTTGGCGAAGTCCTCGGCCTTGAAATCCCGCGCATCGAGGAGCGCGATGGCCAGGGCATCTCCCATGGCCAGGCACGCGGTCGTGGAGGCGGTGGGGGCGAGCCCCAGGGAGCAGGCCTCTTCCTTGACCCCGACGTCGAGGACCGCGTCCCCGCTGCGCGCAAGGGTCGAGTCCATCCTGCCGGTCATGGCTATCGTCTTGACGCCCATGCGCTTAACCAGCGGCATCACCTTTATAAGCTCCTCGGTCTCCCCGGAATTGGATACGGCAAGGAGTATGTCGTTCTTCATTATCATGCCCAGGTCCCCGTGGACCCCTTCCGCCGGGTGGAGGAAGAACGCCGGGGTCCCGGTCGAGGCGAGAGTTGAGGCTATCTTCTGGCAGATTATCCCGCTCTTGCCCATGCCGCTTACCACGACCTTGCCGGTGGTGGAGAGGATGATCTCCACCGCACGGGAGAAGTTGCCGTCAAGACGCCTCTTGAGGGCGGATATTGCCCCGGCCTCGATATCGAGCACCCTTCTGGCCGTTGCTAACGCGCTCTTTTTATCCATCATATACCGTCGCCTCTATTATGGATGCCTCATGATTGTCCCCGCCAGCCGCCGGCCTTTGCCGCGTGGGGATGGACGCTAAAGACGCCTGACCAGAGAGTCTATCTCCATCAGCTCTCCGACTATGCCTTTGACGTCTTCAAGCGCTATGGAGTTCGGCCCGTCGCAGAGCGCCTCATCCGGGCACGGGTGGACCTCCATGAATATCCCGTCCACGCCCACGGCCGCCGCGGCCCTAACAAGATGCCTCGCCATGATTCTATCCCCGCCTGATGACGCGCCCATGCCCCCGGGCGTCTGGACGCTGTGCGTGGCGTCAAAGACCACGGGGAAGCCGAGGGACCTCATTATCGGGAGCGCCCTGAAGTCGACTACGAGGTTGTTGTACCCGAAGCTTGTACCGCGCTCCGTCAATATGACGTCGCCGTTGCCCGCGCTCAGGGCCTTGTCAACCGACTGCTTGACGTCCACGGGGGAGAGGAACTGCCCCTTTTTTATGTTTACTATGCGTCCGGTCCGGGCCGCCGCGACTATCAGGTCGGTCTGGCGGCAGAGGAACGCCGGTATCTGGATTATGTCGGCCACCTCGGCCACTCTTTCGACGTCCTGGACGCAGTGGACGTCGGTAAGCACCGGCACGGAGAACTCGTCCCCGGCCTTTTTAAGGATCCTGAGGCCCTCTTTGACGCCGGGGCCCCTGTACGACTTGACCGAGGTCCTGTTGGCCTTGTCGTACGACGACTTGAAGACGAACGGGGCCTTGAGCGCGGAGGCTATGCCCAGGAGCCCCTCGAGGGTCTTGAGCGTCGAGGCCTCGCTCTCGATAACGCACGGCCCCATGATAAAGAAGAGCGGCGTCCCGCCGCCTATCTCGAAGTCCTTAACCCTTATCCGCTTCATCTGACCGGGTCTGTTTTCTGGAATTTTTGCGCGGCGCGGAGGAGGAGGCCTTTTTCCCGCCCTTTCCGGCGCGGCCTTTCCGTGCCTGGGCCTTGTGCGCCATGACGGCCTTCACGAACCCGCGGAAGAGCGGGTGGGGAGATAGGGGGCGGCTCTTGAACTCCGGATGGAACTGGCATGCGACGAACCAGGGGTGGTGCCTGAACTCCATTATCTCGACGAGGGACTCGTCCGGGGAGAGCCCGCTGAACTCCACCCCCGCCTTCTCAAGCGTCTGCCTGTAGACGTTATTGACCTCGTACCTGTGCCTGTGCCTCTCGGATATCTCCGTTGAGCCGTAGGCGGCGTGCGCCCTGGAGCCCTTCTTGATGACGCACGGATAGGCCCCGAGCCTCATCGTCCCGCCCTTGGCGTTTATGCCGCGCTGCGTCTCCATTATATCCACGACAGGGGCCGTGGTGTCGGGGTTGAACTCGGATGAGTCCGCGTCCTTGAGCCCGCAGAGGTCCCTTGCCATCTCTATTATGGCCACCTGCATGCCGAGGCAGATGCCGAAGAACGGGACCTTGTTCTCCCTCAGATATCTTATGGCCGCGATCTTGCCCTCGACCCCCCGGCTCCCGAAACCACCGGGGATCAAGACCCCGTCGACGTTCTTCAACACCTGTGCGGCGCCCTTTTTCTCTATCTCTTCGGAGTCTATGTATATGAGATTCACCGCGCAGTTGTTGGCTATGCCGCCGTGTATGAGGGCCTCATGGAGGCTCTTGTAGGAGTCCTGCAGGTTCACGTATTTGCCGACTATGCCGATGGTCACTTCGCCCCTGAGGCTGTTAACCTTCTTAATAAGCTCCTCCCACTGCTCAAGCTTAGGGGCGCGCGTCCATATATTGAGAAGCTTGATTATCTTGTCGTCGAGCCCCTCGCGGTGGAATACGAGCGGCACCTCGTAGACGCACTTCACGTCCTCGGCCGATATGACGGCATCCCTCTCCACGTTGCAGAAGAGGGCTATCTTGCCCTTGAGCTCGGAGGTAAGGGGGCGGTCGCACCTGCAAAGGAGTATGTCTGGCTGGATGCCTATCTCCCTCAGTTTATTGACGCTGTGCTGGGTGGGCTTCGTCTTCATCTCCTGGGCGGTCGCTATGAAAGGGAGGAGCGTCAGGTGTATATAAAGGACGTTCTCCTTGCCGAGGTCGAACCTCAACTGCCTTATGGCCTCGAGGAAGGGCAGGCTCTCTATGTCCCCGACCGTGCCGCCGACCTCGATGATGGCGACGTCCACGCCGTTGGAGATGCTCAGTATCTTGCCCTTTATCTCGTCCGTCACGTGCGGGACGACCTGGACGGTGCAGCCGAGGTAATCCCCCCTGCGCTCCTTGGTGATGATGGAGTCGTATATCTGCCCCGTCGTGAAGTTGTTCCTCCTGGAGAGCCTGGCGTTCGTGAACCGCTCGTAGTGGCCGAGGTCGAGGTCGGTCTCGGCCCCGTCGTCGGTCACGAAGACCTCGCCGTGCTGGAACGGGCTCATGGTGCCGGGGTCTACGTTTATATAGGGGTCGAGCTTCTGGAGCGTTATCGTAAGCCCCCTGGACTCAAGGAGCGCCCCTATCGAGGCGCTGGCGAGCCCCTTGCCCAGGGAAGAGACGACTCCGCCGGTTACGAAGATGAACTTTGTCTTGATATGCTTTTTCGGATCAGTCATGGTTAGGGCAAAGGTCTCCGGGTGTATTTTTATCGATACAATATAACCTAAAAACCGTTGATTATAAATATTTTTTTAAGCCCCCGGCCCGGCCGCCGTCCTTCTCGCCCGCTCAAGGTCTTCGGGGGTGTCTACCGATACCGGGTTGTAGGAGGTCTCCACCACCTTGATCCGGCAACCGTGCTCAAGGGCCCTCAACTGTTCGAGGCTCTCGGCGTCTTCAAGCGCCGTAGGCGCAAGCGCAGAGAACCTGAAGAGGAAATCCCTCCTGTATACGTACAGCCCTATGTGTTTGTACGGACGCGCCCCGGAGTCCTTGAAAGAGGCCCTTATATGAGGTATCGGGCTCCTCGAGAAGTATAGCGCGAAGCCGTCCATGCCCGTGACGACCTTTACGACGTTGGGGTTTAGATATTCCTCCTCGTCCAGAATCCTCGTCTTGAGGGTGCATAGCTCGATCTCAGGACTCTGGAGCAGCGGCCTTATCGCCGTGTCTATGGCCGATGGGACTATCATCGGCTCGTCGCCCTGGAGGTTCACGACAATCTCGGAGGGGATCCCCCGTGCGGCCTCGGCGACCCTGTCCGTGCCGGACCTGTGGTGCGGCGAGGTCATGACCACGTTGCCGCCGAAGCGCCTTACGGCCTCCTCTATCCTCTCGTCGTCTGTGGCTACCGCGACATGCTCGACGAGGCTGGCGGCCGCGGCCCTCTCATAGACCCATTGCACCATAGGCTTGCCGCAAATGTCCGCGATGGGCTTTCCGTCCAGACGGGTGGAGCCCCACCTTGCGGGGATGATCACCGCTACTTTGAAGCTCCCCGCGGCTTGCCGCGGGGAATCTTCGACATGTAAGGGAGTATTTATATCCGATTCGCTCGCTTGACCCCGCAACAAGTTGCGGGCTGGACGCTCGCTATGCATGTTCATCCGCCCCAATATATCAAATCCAAATGTTATGTCAATAGCCGCTACCGTTGCAGGGGGCGGCATGTAAAAAATGGGCGGCAAAATTGAAAAAAAGACCGCCCCTCAGGCGCGAACCGTTGGTTTATGGAGAGGCCCGCCGGATGGGAAACGCGCGGCGTACAAGCGGTGGGGTATGCGTGGGTTTTTGCCGCGGGCACGGCCGAAACGGCCTCTCAAGAGGCGTACAAACCGTCTCTGATTGCCATTGACAGAGGTATTGCGCTATGTTAATTTTCTCTATCTTGCCGGAGTGGTGAAATTGGCAGACGCGCGGGACTCAAAATCCCGTGACCGCAAGGTCGTGCGGGTTCGACCCCCGCCTCCGGCACCATCTTAATCCCTTGAAAACACTGCGCTTTTAGGCTGTAGCCCCTTTCGAGACATCCACGAGCTTCAGGTGTTTTTTACCCGACTGTACTAATTTTGTATTAATTTTTTTCTGGAGACGATCCAACCACCGCCTCTGGCATCAGATTTTCCTCTTTAGAATTAATGAGTTACCTTTTTCATTCTCAACTCGCTTCTTCCTGCGCGGGATTTTTTATGCCGCATGTTGCCTAAAGCCTAATATCTTCCCGATTTTAGAGTGTAGGAAGTGGCCGTCAGCCTTTCTCTTCGGTTAAGATATGCTCGCCAGAAACATCAATCGAGAAGGAAGAAACCATGACTGCCAGTAGAAGATGGCACAGACAAGCTTACAACTGCTACGCTGGACGAGAAGCTCAGGAGTGTCTCGGAGGCATGTCGGAGAAGAAAGGTTTCCCGGAGCCATTTCTACCAGTACCAGATGGCCTTCAGGAAAAGGGTTTTCCCGGTCTTATGGATCGCCAATCCCTAAGGATCTATTCAAAAACCCTTGATCTCATCGAGCGCTTCCGGGGTTATGGTCTCGATACCCATCTTCCTCGCCCTCTTTTCGATGAACTTCCTTAGAAAGAACGGGACAGGCCTCACCCTTTTCAGGGCCTCCTCCGTCCAGTTGATGGGACGGTCAGGATGTACCGGCCGGGCATCCCTGCGGGCTGCCGGTACAGGGCTCCATCCGGCCCTTGCAAGGAAAAAGGCCACGGTGCCGGTCAGCGCAGCAGAGACAAGAAGGGCCGGGTTGCCTGCCGCCTTGTAAAATGGACTGAAGCTAATATCTAAAAAAGGAATCTGAAATGACATGGTCAAGGCGAGGAAATCCATGAGGTACAGGACAGACCTGCCTGCATTGGTTATCGCAATGATCTTTGCCTTGAGCCTGAACCCGACAAAAATGAAGATGGTTATGAGGAGGATGCGGAAAGTGGTGTAGAACATGTACTTCCTGAAATCGCTGCACGTTCCACAAAAGTGAGTGAATATAATGAGGGACAAAACGAGCTTGCAGCCCGCGTAGACGCAGGCGGCCTGGACAAATCTGTTTTTGGTTACCGACGGGCTATGAAGGGTAGTTCTCATAGAGGGGCGCTCTTTCGGCATACGATTCTACCATGTCATTAAAAGTCCATCCATGGTCTTTTCAACGACGGCTGGGCTGAAAGATACCGCTAAGATGGATTGTTCGGCCGGGTGTTTTTTCCGATTGTCGGACCGTGCCTGCCTGAGCTTGCGGCGGAAACCCTATTTGCGCAACCCGGCCATGAGGAAGCAAACACCCAGGAACACGAAAACATAGATAAACGCATCGGGCTCCATGCCGCCCTTCAATGTGAACATGGCGTTCAGCAAGCCGAGGGAAAGGAAAGTCACGCCGATAAGCTGCTTGCCAGCTCCCCTGCCTCGACTCCGGGTCGTCTTGCTCTCGGTTCCTTCCATTTGGACTAAGCCCTGAACGCCCGCTTTATTTTTCAGTTCAGCCATGATCTCCGGGGTTATCTCTGAGATGCCCTTTGCTTTCGCATATCTTTCCAGGCCGCTCCTTATCATGGGCCGGAGAAATGACGGGATATTGGAAAGGCGCTCTTGAGCGACATCTGTCCAGACCGGGCGCACGGGTGCGGCGTCTTTTTTTCCTTCCTTCGGGATGTGTGCGCACCAAGGGTCTTCTCCCATCGCGTCGTTTGAAGTCGCAAGCGCCCTCGCCCTGCAGCCGCCGCATATCCGATCAAACTCGCATTGAGCGCATTTGCCATTGTAAACAGGCTCTCTCAGAGAACGAAACAGGTGGTCATTGCTCCAAATGTCCTTTAGGCTGGCTACGCCCAGATTCGAGCTTCCATTCGACGGAGGCATGTAGCGGCACGGCGTTACATACCCTTCAGGGGATATCCTGAGGTAGCCCGTACCTGCTATACAGCCGCTTGTATTCCCTTTCAGCAGGGAATTTTCGGGGTTATGCATCGATACAACTCTCAGGAAATGGGGGGCGCACCGCGCCCTCACCATCATCCCGTGGGGCGAGCTCTTTTCAACGGCGGCGAGGTAATTCAACACTTCCTCGTACTCCTCGGGCCCGAGGTCGGTCATATTCTGCCCCCTGCCGGTGCATACTAAAAAAAACACATTCAGAGCCTTTGCCCCGGCCTTTGCAGAAAAGTCTATGATAGCCGGCAGGTCCCCCCTGTTCTCCCTTGTGACCGTAACCTGGACCTGAAAATCCATCTTGTTCCTTCTGAGCGCCTCTATGCCGTCAACGGTCCTTTGCCATGAACCGGCAACACCCCTGAAACGGTCATGGTGCGAAGGCTCCGACGAATCCAGGCTCACCGCCCACGCCCTTTACCCCGACCGCCTTCAGGGCGCATATACACGCGTCATCCAGCATGGTCCCGTTCGTGCCGAGGTAGCAATGGCTGCACCTGAGATCGCACCTCTTGGTGGTATTCCAGGAGATCAGGTACGGGACCTGCTCCACAACATTGTTTCGCGCCGCTTTGGCGTCGTTCGTAACATCCATTTCATTCCTCCATCCAGCCCTTGCTGAACGGCTTGAAAGCACGCATCTCAAATATCATTTTCAAGGCCGCCGTTTTTTAAACCAGAACGAGAGGCCCTGCATGTTGAACAGCACAACGTCAAACATTCTTGGGTTTACGTGAAAACATCCTTACGATGATTGGTTTACTATTCCCGTCTCCGAACAGTGTATTCCCGATCAGGTCTATAAATACGACGACTCAGAATACACAGACTATGCTCATGACGGCGTCCGAGAATTGTTGAAGTATTTTCATTTTTTCTCCGTTAGTTTTTGTCAACACTGAGATTTTGTGGTTCTTTCTATGGTCACTATCATGTTGTCAACCAAGACAAATCTCCAGCCCTGAGCCACAAGGTAAGTGGCCTCCGTATATCTGTTACTGATAAGCCTCTTGACCTTGTGGGCCGGAGAGATGTCCTCGGGCATAGCCACCTTGAGCATCTTGAGTATGACGGCTTCGGGTTCCTTGACGTTCATGCCCAGCTTCATGCTTCTCTCTGCGAAGCGTTCGATGGCGTGGGCGGTGATTTTAATGTCCGGGCTCACTTTTTATTGGTCTCCTTTCTACGAGCTCCCATCATACGCACCTCCCACTGCTCCGTGCCATCCTTCCAGTCCCGTATGAAATGTAACAGTCTCGCCATCCCTTCTTCTTTTTGCTCTGTGAAGGGGTCTTGATAGATCATTACAACTTGACCTATATACAGCTTCTTTTTCATTTTTACCCTCTCGCAAACCTTGGAAGAAAGAATCTATCCAGCAAAAACAACACCGCGCATGCCGCAAAGGCGACAACGAAAGAAATGATAGACCTCATTTCAACACCCCTCCGAACGGACTTTCGGGATTCCTCCTCCTAAGCACTGGTCAGGAACCAATAGAAGGGCACGAGGGTGGCCACAAGCATCACCCCGAACATGATGGGACCCACCTTCTGAGACAGCTTCACAATATCCTCCTCGAAACATTTTTCAAAAAAGGCTTATCGGCAAAGCCGGTCCGAAGCCCCACGTTTAGGCCGCGTGCGGATGGCCGGTGTTCAGCTTCAGAAAAACCGGTGCGCCAGGATCGCCAATATCGCGAGCAGGTTCACAACCGCTCCTGCCAGTATGACGAAGTCCACCGGACCAGGCCTCCACTGTTCTGTAAGTACCTTTTTAATCCGCATCTTCTTCTGTCTCCCGTTTTCCCAGGCAGGCGCTCCGGCTCTTCAGGTAAAGCCAGGGAGCCCCAGGAACTGACCAGTGTGATTCTTATCCGGCCTCCCATGCCTGTTCAACTTTTCTTTCAATGTTATTGACTAAGGCTACCTTCGGTCAGCACAAAAAGACGCTCTTAAATCAAGATAATGCAAAAATAAGATTATTTTTAGTAAATCAGAGTGTCTGACGGCTATTTATACACAGTCGATATTGAGCAAGGCACGGAACATCTTCAAACCTCTCTTTTTTGCGTCTTATCCGCCATAACTTCCAGTTTGTGCCTTTCCTCTCCCGTCAGTGCGGTTTCAGGTTCGGCGGTGGCCTTCTTGAAATTCTTGATGGCCTTGCCCATGCCGCTTCCGATTTCAGGGAGCTTGCCCACCCCGAATACGATAAGTATTACCGCCAGTACCAATACGAGCTCGGTAGTTCCTATCCCAAACATTGTGTCCTCCTATCCTGCTTTATTTAAAAAAATTGAACGCCTCATCTTTTCGCTTCAAGCTATTCGCCCAACCCTTCCACTTGGACCAGTTTCCTATTATGACCTGTTCAAACCCCGTGCCGATCGATTGACGTCAAAGTATCCTCGGTTCCTTCAGCCTCTTCTCTTTTCTTTCCAAAGACCGCGGCCAGTATAACCCCAGCGGCGTAAAGCACGATAAGCGGGCCGGCCATAAGGAGCTGATTGAATATATCCGGCGTCGGCGTGAGTATGGCGGCGGCAACAAGTATGAGGACAAGCGCATACCTCCACCATGAGAAAAGCTGCCTTGCGCTGACTATCCCGAACCGGGCCAGGACGAGCATGGCAAGCGGGAGCTGGAAGGTCGCCCCGAATGCGAGGAGGAGTTTTGTCGCCATCGAGAAATACGCGCTCATCGATAGCATGGGCTTCAAGCCATCGCCCTCAAAGCTTAAAAGGTACTTAAACCCGAAGGGAAAGACTATGAAATAGGCGAAAAGCGTACCCGAGACGAAAAGGATAAAGGAGGATAATACGATAAAGAGAAGCCAGAACTTCTCTTCCCGGTAGAGCGCTGGCGCCACAAAGCCCCATATCTCATAGAGTATGACAGGGCTGGCAATGACTATGCCGCCGAGCATCCCGACCTTAAAATAGATAAAAAAAGGCTCCACTATCCCGGTAAATACCATGAAATCTTTTCCGGGAGGAAGTGCCTGGAGAAGCGGTCTTGCGAGGAACTTATACAGCCCTTCCGAAAAATAATAAGCGACTGCGAATCCCGCGCAAGAGGCTAAAATGCAGACGATAAGACGGCTTCGAAACTCACGAAGATGGACCGTGACAGCCATTTTCTTTCCAGTATCCACGATTCTTTCTAAAATCCCTTTTTCATCAGCTTTTACGTTCCGTTACCTGACTTGGTTTTTTTGTAGACTTTTCTTCTCCGGAGCCTTGATCTTGAGAAGGGGTGGCCTCTTCAATATTTCTTTTAACTTCCTCACAGGTCCGCTTAAATTCGGCATAACCCTTTCCAAGAGCCCTGGCTATATCCGGCAGCTTTTCAGGACCTATAAAAATGATTGCTACTATAAGAACCAACAATATTTCAGAAACTCCTATCCCTAGCATTAGCTCCTCATAATCTTAAAGATTAAATCGAATCTAAAGTAAAAATTATGCACCGTGGTCGTGCCTTTCATAATTATGGTAAAGTCGCAAATTAGTCCTCGACCCTAATTCCTTTATGGCACCATATAACCCGCTCGATCCCGGGCTTTGGGGAAACCTTTCTACAGAAAGTTTCCCCAAAAAAAAGTTTTTTTCTGCATCCTGCTAAGGCAAACCAGGGACAGTTTGCCAGATTGCGAGACTTGAAAAGCCGTGCAATTTGTAAGACTTTGTAAGACTTGGACGAGTTCACTTCTACAGAGAAAACCCTCTCCGGGTCAAGGGTCATGTCAAGCCTAACAACTTTCTGACTAATTCCTTGCATCTGGACATCAAGGAACGGCATTCTACACACTCTGTCTTTGCCGGATTCCCTTCTGTTTTTCCTCCATCCGCTTTGGACGCATCTTTGGATGAGGATTCCTGCAGGGAGTCTTTTTCCTGAATGGTCTCTTTTCCCGTCATGTTCCATCCTTTCTTCTTAGCGTTTTTTTTGAAGATTCAAGGGATCAAGTAAAACATCTCAGGGCCGGTCTTCGTCAGGGGCATCCTCGATATCAGTCTCCCAGGTTTTTTTTCGCCCCATATCCAAGCGGCATTTCCAGCCCAGGGGCTGTTTACGACGCTATAGAGGCGGGACAGAAGCGGCGCTGTAATCGCGCCGCGCTCCGTAAGAGAGTGCGGGGGTGGAAGTATAGTGACGTCCACGCGGGGATTCCCGCTAAAGAAGACCGCCCAAGCAAGGTATGGAACGGCGGCGTACTGAGGCCACCGTCAAACGAGTTCAGGCCATAACGCGTTACGGAAGCTGCATCTAACGGGTAGTTAAAATTCTCCGCAGCAAGCTGCGGAGAATTTTCAAGTAAGGAATTTATCGTTTGTAATTCGCTCGCTCCTCCCCGCAGCAAGCTGCGGGGAATCCACTCGCTATGCTTGTTGAAAAGTCCCTCCATGCCTTTTTCAACTACCCGTCCATGGGTTGCATCAGCAGACTGTTTTTCAACAGCCTGACAGATGTCTCCGTCGGCTTATCCGGGGCCCATTTCTATTTACCTGGTTGTTACTCCCACATAATAATAGAAAAGTCCGCCAAGTGAGACGCACCATTATTCCCCTGTTTTTTTTCTTCCTCTTGTGCTCTTGAGCCAGGCGAGCTCGGCGCCGAGGATGATGCAGCCGACTATTATCGGCCATACGTAGACGGAACTTCCGGTCGGGGGCTGCATGAGTATCCAGCACCATGTGGTCATCTCATGCTTGGAGCCCTTTTCCTTGTTCGAGCCGTCCCATGCCGCAAACGCCACGGGGATGAACTTGCCTTCCTCGAACTGGATGTCCTTGGAGGCATCGCCAGTCTTTATGGGCCTCTTCATGACGACCCTCCATGTGCCCTTGTCATAGGCGGCGGAGTACTTAAGACCCACGGAGGCGGGGTCCCTCTCCTCCCTGTCCTTTATGCCCTTGGAGTTAAGGAGCTTGAAGCTCTGGGGCTGGCCTGCGCCGGACTCGCTCTTCCAGTACCAGATGTTGACCGGTAGCATCGCGTCTCCCATACCGAAGTAGGGCTTTTCACTCTCCTGCGGGATCGTGACGGGCCACTGCACCGCGACCGCGTCCTCAAAGACGTCGCCGTCGGCTATCTCTATCGCCTTCGCGTTTCCGGGCAGGCTTTTTGTCCTGTCGTCCCACGCGACCAGCATCGCCACTTCCTTGTCGTTGTACACGGCCTTCACGGAAATGGTGTCGAGCGAAGGCGTAAAGTGCCTTTCGGCGGCTATGAGCTGGGGCACCATATAGAAGCTCGTGTACTTCGCCTTTTCCCAGGCCGGGTCGTCGTGCTTATCTGGCACCTCGCCCTCGACCCTCAGGGCGTTTATGACGGTAGATTCGGTCGGCTTCTTGTAAGGGGCCTCGATCGAGGCCACGTAGTTGGCTACGTCCCACCTCTCCTCGTCGGTTAGCTTTTTCTGGCTGCTCGGGTCCGCGAAGCTCGGCATCTGGGTGCCGGGTATGCCGACGGTTATCCTCGTGTATATATCCTTCGCCTTGTTGCTGACCCTGAAGGTAAAGGGCTTGGTAAGGTTCCTCGGCCATGTGCGGAAGCCCAAGTCGTCCTTGAGCTTCTTGGTGCCGTCTCCCCTTCCCTCCTCGCCGTGGCACTCCGTGCACCTGTCCTTGAAGACCTTCTGCCCCCTCTCGAGACTCTCCTTGGAGGAGGAGACCGCGCCCGAAATGCTTATGGCCGGCTTCTGCGGGGCGCCGAGCTCAGCCAACGACTTGATGAAGGCTATGACGTCGTTGACATCCTGGGTGCCGAGCATGTCGCCCCATCCGGGCATCGAAGTGCCGTTCATGCCGTTCCAGCCCGCGATGTTGTTATGGTTAATATCTCCCTTGACCATCTTTACGAAGTCCTCGTCGGTCGGGATTATCTCGTCAAACGGCGTGGACTTCCACTTGTATACGCCGGAAGTGAAGTCCCTCGGCGGCGGGTTGAGGAACTCGGCCGCAGGGCCGTCGCCAGCGCCTTTCGCACCGTGGCACCACCAGCACCTCTTCTCGTATATCTCCTTACCTTTCGCGGCGTCGCCTCCCGCAAGGGCCAGTCCCGGGGCGGCGGCCAGCATTATGGCCAACAAGATTGCTCTTTTTCTCATAGCCAATATCCGTCCTTTTTAAAGTTTATTTCTCCCAAGACCTCGGGACATTTCCGGTGTAATCGTAGATGAAGAGGATCGCCTTCCATATCTCATCCTCCGTAAGGAGGTCCTTCCATATCGGCATGGACGAGAGCCACGGGGTCGATTCCTTCGGGAGTCCCGGGCCGCCGGTGGAAATCCTCCAGAACACGAAAGACTCCTGGAGCTGGGCTATGGTGTCCTTGCCCTGAAACGGGAGCGGCAGCGGGTTGAAGCCCTGCGCGAAGTGGCCTTTGCTGTCGAGCTTGTCGCCGTGGCAGTAGAAGCAGTTCCTGTAATAGACGACCCCGCCTTCCTTCACCAGTTCCTTGAACTTCGCCGGGTCCTCCTTCGCTAACTTCCTCATCGGGTTCTCAAGCGTGCCGATGTTGAAGCTCTTGTTGAAGGCCCTGAGCGTCGAGGGAGGGGCCGGGTGCGTGGCCCTGAGCTCGACCGGGGCCTCGAAGCTCGGCTTGACCTGGTTGAATACGATGACCGCGCCTATTATCGGGATTACCGCGAAGACCACGTTCCTCGTCATCGCCTTCGAGGGGTCATCCACCAGGGCCTTTATGGGAGTGAAGAGTTCCTGGGCGGACTTCTCGGTGGAGGTCATCACCAGAAGGATCGTAACCACTGCGAAGAACATATACATCATTATGAGGCTTCCGGGTATCGGCACTCCGAACCAGCCCGGGGCCTTGAAGATCCCGTACGCTATGAGTACGAGGACCGCGAACTGCAGCAGTTTCGGTATTTTCATCGTAGCCCTCTCTATTTGGATTTGGCCAGGAATTCCACGAGGAGTTTGAACTCTCCCGCGGTCATCTTGTCGCCGAAGTCCTTCGGCATCATGCCGCCGGGGAACCCCTGCGCGATATCGGCGTCAGGGTCAAGGACGGCCCTTCTCAGGTACTCCACATTCCTCTTCGCCCCTATCTTCGTGAGGTCCGGGCCTATGGCGCCGGCTTCGCCCGCTATCTTATGGCAACCGCCGCATCCATACTTCTTTACAACCTCGGCGCCTGTCTTGGCTGGAGCGGCGGCCTGCCCCTCCTTCTTCTCGGCGACAGGCTGCCCCCTGGGCACCTCAAAAGGTATCTCGGCGCCTCCGAGCTGAAGCAGATACGCTACCACCGCCTTTACCTCGACGTCGTTAAGCCCTATGGCGCCGGCCGTGATCACAGGCATGGGGCTTACGGTGTCGTTCGTCCCCGTGACGCCGAAGCCGGCCACGACATATGCGGACGGCTCCCTCATCGACTCCTCGATATAGTCAGCCGGGTTCTTGGCCTTGCCCTTGTACCTCGGGTCCTTTAGCCTCTCGTTGGCCCTGACGGCGACGGATTCGAGGAGCGGGGCCCTCTTGACCACCGGATTGTGGCACAGCGTACAAGTCCCCTTGCCGTTGAATATCTTCTCGCCGAGCGCTATGAACTGCGGCATCGTCATCGCACCCAGGTTCAGCGCCTCCTCCTTTGGCGGCGGCGCAGGGTTGATGGGCGGAATATACTGCGTGGCGAAAAGCATGTAGAGGACTATCGTCAGAACGCTAAAGACTATTACCCTGAAAAAAATCTTCATCTAAGGTCCCCCCTACTCGGTTTCGGTTTCTGGCTTGAGCGGCTTGGCGGCAGGCTCATAAGGGATAACTTCGGGATGGAGCTTGCTCTTGTCCTCCTGTTTCTTCGCGCTCAACTGGCTCAGCCAGAAGATGAAGATGACTATCGCCATGAAGATGACGGTCGCGATGGAGACGACCTTCGCGGCATAGCCTATGGTGGGCGTGAAGGCGTCGAGCGAGTTGTCCCTCATTACCGTGTACACATGCCAGTGCTGTCTGATGGCGGACCTTATGAAGCCCATAAGCCCCATGAGCCAGGTGAAGGAGACGGCAAGGAGGAAGAGCGCGTACTGGCTCCTCTGAGGCATCTTGCCCCAGCGGAACTCGCCCACGTCCTTCGCCCCCTTGAACATCAGCACATCTATGACCATACAGGAGATGATGACTGTGAGTGTGGAGGCGACCTGGGGTACCGAAGAGGCGACCTTGTAAACCGTGTTGGTGAAGTAGCCGTAGTAGACGCCCAGGTAGACTATGTTCAGTATCGCGGCGATGAATATGGCGGCCTGTATCGCGCTTCCGGCCGCGGCCCACGATACCGTAGGGATCTTGTTCGCCCTCCTGTAGAGGAGGAATGAGAGGAACGTGAAGATAAGCATATTGTTCACGGCCGTGTTCTTGGCCGGCATTATGCCGAGGGGCCCGAGGAACGGGTGGTACTGGCCGCCGAGCGTCTTCAGCTCCCAG
This sequence comes from Deltaproteobacteria bacterium, assembly GCA_016235365.1. Lineage (GTDB taxonomy): Bacteria > Desulfobacterota > GWC2-55-46 > GWC2-55-46 > GWC2-55-46 > JACRLF01. The sequence continues at coordinate 43,355 of JACRLF010000024.1, forward strand.
GGCTTGAGTATCAGCGTGTGGGGGGTGAACCACACGAGGAAGCACACGGCTATTACGCCGGCTATATACTTTATGTACTTGGTGTATCTGTAAGCCCCGGGGCTCCTCTCCATGCCGCACCAGAGGTAGTAGTTGGCTGAAAGGAAGAGCGCGCCTATGATCACCGCCTGCGTGATGAAGAGCCACGCGAAGACCCCGCCCATGAGAGTAATGCCCATCTGCTGGCTGTACGCGTAGATCTCGGCGGTGAGCCAGTACCCCGCGAACGGGAGCGGGAGGAGGGCCCCTATTGCGATGAGGTTCGCGGTATAGCCCATCCAGTCGTAATGGGCCTTCTCCGTTTCGTTCCTCGCGCTCAGGAACCTGTAGGCCGCGTAGGCGCCCACTATTGAGCCGCCGTAGGCGATGTTGGCGACGAACCTGTGGAGGTTTATCGGGTTCCACAGGAAGTTGTGTATGACCTTCCAGATGTCCCCCTGGAACGCGCCCGCGGCGTCGACGCCGCCGGGAGAAAGCATGAACGTGACCCAGGAGTTCGCGAGGAACATCAGCATCGTTCCCACGGCGTTCAGCACAAGGCCGATGGTGAGGTGCACCCATTTGAGGAACCCGTAGTGCATCGCGTGCCAGCCGTAGTAGTAGATATAGAGGCTGGCGCTCTCGGCGAAGAAGATGAGCGCGTAGGCGAGCATCGTCGGACCGAATAGCCTGGTCATGTACTTCATGAAGTCGGGGTAGAACATAAAGAGGCTGAAGGCAAGGAGGCCGCCTATTATGGCCGTTATCGAGTAGGCCGTAATCGAGACCTTTATGAACTCGTAGGCCATCTTGTCATAGCGCTCGTCCTTCGTGGCCATGCCATCGAGACCTTTATGAACTCGTAGGCCATCTTGTCATAGCGCTCGTCCTTCGTGGCCATGCCTATGGCCTCGATGATGAAGACGAATATCGGCACGGCCAGCACGAAGGCCGCGAACCACAGGTGAAGCTGCGCCACTATCCAGACGAATATCCTGCTGTTGACGCCCTTGATGCGCGGGTAGTCCTCTGTCTTCAGTTTCGGCGCGGGGGCAAACTTCGCCTCCCCCTCTCCCCCCTGGGCCACTTCCTGCGCGGCTGGGGCGGCGGCGCCGCCCGCGTCAGAGGCGTAGACGCTGCCGGACGAGAAGCCTGCGTCTATGGCCGGGAGAAACGTCATTACCGTGAAAAACACGCCCAAAAAAATCAGCAAAAAGGCTATCTTCCTCTTTACCGGTTCCTTTTTGAAGTGTAGGCTCATATACTCTCGCTCCTGTATTATTTTCTTAAGGCCTGTTTAGCCCTTGAACCTGAAGGAAAGGCCCTGAGCGTTGAAGAGAGCTACATCAAGGACAAGGAAAAGGACAACGCAGACCGCCAACGCGATCAAGAAAGTTACCAGAGACTTCTTCATTTCAATGCTCCTTTTCATGCATTTAGCTGCCGCCTCTAACCATGGCCGAGAAACCAGGAAAAAAATATGACGATGACAATGAGAACCGCCATGAACAGGATTGGACCTGCCTTCCCGGATAACTTCACCATATCTTCCTCCTAAGCCTTACCGAAAATGTATTAACTTCTCCGTGAACAACCCTCAGCACTTGCATAGCTTTCTAAGATAGTCCTTGAGGCCGTTTATCTCCTGTTCAGTCAGAGTCTTTCCCCAAGGGGGCATGAGGGTCGATTTGCTGGTTGCAGACCCTCCGCTCTTTATGACATTTACTATATCCTGGTCCGTGAGCTTCTTCATCTCAGCGGCGTTTGTGTGGTCGCGGGGGCTCACGGGCTGGCTCTTCGTGGCGTTGGGCCCGTCTCCCTTGCCCTCAAGCCCGTGGCACTGGGAGCAGTAAAATTTGTAGTTAGCCTCAGCGGATGCGGCCATGGCGATCCCTTTGCCAAAAAACGTGATCGAAAAGACCACAGCCACCGCTATACCAAAATATCTGACCATATCAACGCTCCTTTCAAGTTTGTTTTCAAAAAGTATTTTTCATTTGAGGCTTGATACGTACTCAGCCAGCATCTTAATTTCGTCATCGCTCAGTATGCCTGCGTAGGTTGGCATGTCCTTCACCGGCTTGAACACCTTCGGATTCAGAAGATAGGCATAGATCCAATCAGGCTGGAGCCTATCGCCTATCCCCACCATGGTGGGTCCGGTGAGGCCTCCTAACATCTTCTCGCCTTTCTTCACTTCGTGGCAGCCGAAGCAGCCCTGCTTTTTCTCGAATACCATCCTGCCCTGAGGACTGTTCTTGGGCTGTATGCCGGCCGGCTTGAAATCAGTCGAGACGAGGCTCATGAGATACTCCGTAACGTTATCTGCCCCATCCTTGGCAAGCTTCGGATGGTTCCCGCCGTTCTTCTTTGTAAGCGAATTAAATTCCATACCCCTGATGGGCTTCGGATCGATAAGCCATTTTTGTAAGAAAGGTTTCTGGAACTTATTACCTGCATACCATAGCTCGGGGCCCTTCTTCGCGAGCTGATCCTCTATGGTCTTTTCCTTGGCCGGCCCGGCGGTCTGGTGGCATTTACCGCAGTTCCCGGCATCGAAGATCTTTTTCCCTTCCGCGATACCGGCATGACCAGGCGAAACGAAAGTAAAAAACCATGCGGCGGCGGACATAATGACAAGACTTACCCTGAAATTCATCTTCTTCCTCCTATTTTGTATTTTGAAACCTTGCCAGCCGTTCAGC
>JACRLF010000086.1 GCA_016235365.1 Deltaproteobacteria bacterium
ATATCGAGGTCTTTTATAACCGGCAGCGCCGACAGGCAAGGCTTGGGTTCCTGTCCCCTGTGGCCTATGAGCAAAAGTTCTATGCTGGACAACTGGCAGCATGAAAGGTTTGGTGTCCACTATTGACATCCGACCTCAGACTCTTTCCACTTAAAGAGTCTTCAACTGTAAACGCTTTTCTCGACTAGGCCAATTAACGACTATAATGCTCTTGAAGCTAAGCTATCTAGTTTTGAAGTGCGCCAGCCAAACTTTTTTAGACTTGCAGGGCTTATACCCCCCTTGGCGCCACACTTACATATTGATTACGAAAAACAGGAACTTCAATTTGAACTACAAGAAGATGATGTGATATTGGGTGTGAAAAACAACCTAAAACAATTGGTTAAATAGTAGCGTAGGCTGGGTAGAGCGAAACGAAACCCGGCAACTCAATCTCTTTTGTGTTGGCGGGAGCTACCTCCCGCCACGCTTCGCTTCAAGGCTTCGGCTCGCAATGACGGCGAATCGAGCTTTTCAGCGGCTTCAATTGACAGCGCCTCTGGAATGCTATACAATATATATGTGATATATAGTATACAGGAGGCATACATGACAACACAGATGATTATAAGGATGAACCCTGAGCTGAAGGAAAAGCTCAACAGGCTTGCAAAAACCGAAGGCAAAACCACAAGCCAGATGGTCAGAGAGCTGATCGAGAGCTATATCACTGAACACGATATCAGTTCTTATGTCGATAGCCTCTGGGACAGAGTCGGCAAAAAGCTTAAAACAAGGGGGGTAACGCCCGCAAGTATCGATAAGGCCGTCAAGGATGTGAGGAAGAAGAGATGATAGCCGTCATAGACACAAACGTATTCATATCATCCTTCTTCGGCGGCAACCCCCGGAAGATTATCGATTTATGGAAAATGGGAAAGCTTACCCTGTGTCTCTCAAAAGACATCCTTGACGAATACATCGAGGTGTTAGCGAGGATAGGCCTGGAGGGAGAGTGCGAACTCGAAGAGCTGTTAGCCCTTTTCTCAAAAGGATTCAATATAACCTTCACAACAAAAACGCCAAAAATAAATGCCGTTGAAGCAGACCCCGACGACGATAAGTTTATCGAGTGTGCGGCGGCGCTAAAGGCTGACGTGATTATTACGGGAGATAAGGCTTTGGGCGCGGTAAAGGCATACCAGGGGATTAAGATATTGACCCCGGCACAATTTCTGAAAGATTATGATATTAAGAAATAGCCTCGGTTCCAGCTATTTTGCAAAATTTTTTGCAGGTGGCGGGAGCTACCTCCCACCGCCGCTTTTCTGAGCACGGGGGCTGGACCTGCCGTCAGGAGGAAACTACCGGCGGCACTGAAACAAATGCCTGCCCACAAACCACAAATACTACGGCGTGCGGCTCATGTGCCGGTATAGGCGTAATCGTTGTAGGCCATTAATGTCAGGATCGTAGAAACCCTGACACGCCTGTCAAATAGTTTGGGCAGTATCTTTAAAATGAATTTCGCCCTTGCCGGTTTGAACGAGAACAGCAAGGTGGAAAGCCGGACTGCGAAGAGAAGGCGGTATTTGAATTTTATAGGGTCCACCTCGTTGGAGTGTTTCCAGAAATCAATATCCCAGTAGAAGTTGAGTTTTCTGAATATGGAATCAAAAGAGTAGACCCGTTTAATTACCCTTTTGTACCCGTCCTGCAGCTCCCCGGCGGTCATACATGAAGGAGAAAAGACGACGGTCTTGGCATCGTATTTACTCCAGTCCTTATGGATAATCCGCCCCTCTTCATCAAAACGGCTGAAGAGCTTGGTGCCTGGAAAGGGCGTAAGGATATTGACCAACGGCATTAACAGCCCGGACTCCTCGATAAAGTCTATCAGCTCATCAAAGGCCGACCCCGTATCAAAATCGTATCCCAATATGAATGAGCCGTGGACCAAAATCCCGTATGATTGTATCTTTTCGATGGCGTCCTTATAATCGAGCCTCAGATTGACCTTTTTGTCCATGCGGGACAGATTTTTTTCCGATATGGACTCGAATCCGATCAGGACGGCTCCGCACCCGCTGTCCTTCATCAACCTGAGCAGTTCATCGTCCTGCGCTATATTTATCGAGGCCTGGCATGACCAGTTGAGCCTGTACCGCTTTAACGCTAAAAAAAGCTCACGGGCGAATTTCCTGTCCGAGATGATGTTGTCATCCGCGAAGAAGACGGATTTTTTCTTATACTTGGCGTCTGAGGCGGTGATATCCCGTATCTCTCCTATGACCTGATCGACGGTTTTGCTTCTGATGTTCTTTCCGTCATAGGCATAAACAGAGCAGAATTCACAATGGAAGGGACATCCCTTGGTGGTCTGAACGACATCCGAAAAGTATCTGTCTTTTGAAAGGACGGACCTCGCGGGTTTTTGGCAGGCCTTCAGATCGGTTTTTCTTCCGGCTTCATAAGTCCTCTTTAACGCGCCGTTCTCCGCGTCCAGCAATACGGAACGCCAGACCTCCTCAGCCTCTCCGATTACCACGGTATCGCAGTATTGAAGGGCCTCTTCAGGGCGCATCGACGGGTGTATCCCTCCCAAAACGGTCTTTACGCCTTGTCGCCGGAACCTCTCGGCTATGCCATAGGCCCTTTTTGCGAACATCGTCCTTACGCTTATCCCCGCCAGGTCCGCGCCCCAGTTATAATCGATCTCCTCTATGTTCTCGTCGAATACCCTTACCTCATGCTCCGGCGGTGTCAGGGCCGCTAAAGTGGGGATAGCCAGAAGGTATGAAAAGTATTTTTTTGAAATCAGGAATTTAGAGAAGAACTTGTAATCGTAAAAACTCTTTTCATTTTCAGAGCCATTTCTGGGTATGATCAGGGCTATTTTCATAAGATGGAATAATCACCGGCTGAGATAACAAAACTTTTCAAGAGATTAAAGAGTTGCATTATACCAAACAAACGCCCGCCCACAAACCACAACTGCACACCCGCCTCTTTGACGCAGGCGTTACCTTCTTCCATAAACCTCGTCGTGGCTTCCGATGTCGAGCAGGATGATCTCCTTTTCTTCGACAAGGAGCGTAAGCGTTACCCGGTAGCTGTAGGTGAGGCTCGCGGCATAGCAGGAAGAGAGTTTACCGCTGAGCGGATGCAGTCCCAAAGAAGGGCGGAAGGGGTCGCTACACAAGGCCTCAAGCAGTTTTTTGAAGCGCGGCTTGAGGTCCGGGTGCTTCTTGAAGAACTTCCGCGCCTGCCTTAAAAACTGCGCCGGGGCGACTATGACGTACACTATTCGTCCTCTTCTTCCACGGCCCTTAAAAGGTCATCTACCTTTTTAAACTTCTTCACACGGCCCGCTTTCACATCCCCCAACGACGCCTTGACGCGGGCCATATACGCCTCGTCTCCGGCGGATACCAGCTCCTGATAATGCTCTTCTGAAATGACCACATACCGGGGCTGATTGTTCTTAATCACGTGCACCGGGCCGTCTTTCAGTACATCATCCACGGCGGCTATGCCTCTGCGCTTGATTTCCTGCGCTGAAATAGTATTCATATCAATACTCCTTTTGGTATAAGTTTCAATACTGATAATTATACCTCATTCAGCACCCAAAATCAAGCCCCGCGCCGCCGACACATCGTTTTTTGTGGTGGCAGGAGTTAACTCCCGCCACCATTTTTTTAAGCACGGGGGCTGAACCTGCCGTCAGGAGGAAACTCCCGACGGCACTGAAAACCCCCTGCCGGCCGGATGGACGCGGCCCGCAAAAGGCTTGACGTCGGCAAAGCCCGGCCTACACCTTCTTCGCAACCCTGATGAAGAGCTCGTCCAGCTGCTTCTGGTCAACGGTAGACGGCGCGTTGGAAAGCAGGCACGTGCCCTTCTGGGTCTTGGGGAAGGCTATGACGTCCCTTATCGATTCGGACCCGGTCATTATCGCCATCACCCTGTCCAGGCCGAAGGCTATGCCGCCGTGCGGGGGCGTGCCGTATTTAAGCGCTTCAAGGAGGAAGCCGAAGCGCGTCTCGGCCTCTTCCGCGCCGATGCCGAGCTTGTCGAATATCCTCGATTGAACGTCGCTCCTGTGTATCCTTATCGACCCTCCGCCTATCTCTGAGCCGTTCAGGACGAGGTCGTAAGCCTTTGCCCGCACCTTGAGCGGCTCGGTGTCGAGCCTGTCCATGTCCTCGTCCATCGGAGAGGTGAACGGGTGGTGGACCGCCACGTATCTCTTGTCCGCCTCGTCGTACTCGAGCATCGGGAACTCCGTTACCCAGACGAAGCTGAACCCCTCCTCCGGTATCAGGCCGAGCCTGCCTCCTATGTTGAGCCTGAGCCTGCCGAGCACGGTGTTGGCTATGGACGCCCTGTCGGCGGCGAAGAGTATGAGGTCGCCCTCAGCCGCGCCGAGCGCCTCTTCAACGGCCTTTTTCTCGCCGTCCGACAGGAACTTCGCTATCGGGGACTGCCAGCCCCCGGAGGTGAGCTTCACCCACGCAAGCCCCTTTGCCCCGAAGGAGACGGCTACCTCGGTCAAGTCGTCGAGGTCCTTTCTCGAAAACTCAGCCGCGCCCTTCGCGCATATGGCCTTTATGACGCCACCCTTTGACGCGGCCTCGGAGAAGACCTTGAACCCTGAGCCTGAAAGCGCCCCCGTCAGGTCCTTAAGCTCAAGGCCGAACCTCACGTCCGGGTTGTCGAGGCCGAACCTGCCCACGGCCTCGGCGTAGGTGAGCCTCGGGAACGGCGGCTTAAGCCCGACGCCAATGCCCTCCCTGAACATCACCGTGACGAGCCCCTCCATCACGCCTATGACGTCGTCCCTGTCCACGAAGCTCATCTCCGCGTCTATCTGCGTGAACTCCGGCTGGCGGTCGGCCCTCAGGTCCTCGTCCCTGAAGCACCTGACTATCTGGAAGTACCTGTCAAAGCCGGATATCATCAAAATCTGCTTGAAGAGCTGGGGGGACTGGGGCAGGGCAAAAAAACTGCCAGGGGAGAGCCTGCTCGGGACGAGGAAGTCTCTCGCCCCTTCGGGCGTGCTCTTTGTCAGCACCGGCGTCTCTATCTCGAAAAAGCCGTTCTCCGAGAGGTAGTTCCTCGTCGCCATCGCCACCCTGTGCCTCAGGATGAGCTTGCCTTGAAGCGACGGCCTCCTCAGGTCGAGATAGCGGTATTTCAGCCTCGTGTTCTCGGCCACGTCGGTCTCGTCCTCTATCATGAAGGGCAGGGGGGCGGAGTCGTTGAGCACCCTCAGCTCCTTTACCGCGACCTCCACAAGCCCGGTCTTCAACTCCGGGTTCTCCGTGCCTTCGGGCCTCTTCTGCACCATCCCCTTGACCGCGAGGACGAACTCGCTCCTCACCTCGTGCGCCTTTTCGTGCACCTCTTTGCCCGTCTCAGGGTTGAAGACAAGCTGGACCATGCCCTCGCGGTCCCTCAAGTCTATGAATATTAGCCCGCCGTGGTCCCTCCTCCTCTGCGCCCATCCCATCAGCGTGACTTCCGACCCGATATGTCCGGAAGAGACCTGCCCGCAGTACAGGCCCCTCCTCCACTCTCCCATCTTCTCTGACAATTCAAACCCTCCGCATTTTTTAACGTTATGGCCGGAAGCTGTTCCCAAACAGCAAAACCGTGAAATCAGCCGCAATTTTAAGGATTTGTTCTTATAACATATCCACGGAGCCTTTTCAATTTATAAGAAAATTAACCTCCGTTAATTTTTAGCTTGACACAAACCCCATAAAAGTGGCAATAATGTGTCACTATCGGCACAAATCCATATACAGGGTTAACAACCTTAAGGAGGCAATCGATGAAGAGAATTAGCTTCTGGATGCTCCTCCTGACTTGTATAGGTATTGCCGTCGGCCTGTTTTACGCCCAAACCGGCCATGCGGAATACGGGGACATAGTCCTGAACAGCAAGTCAGAGAGTATGCAAAAGGCGAGTGTGAACCCGGTGGTCTTTCCCCACTGGTTCCACAGGATCAGGTTCAAATGCAAGGTCTGCCACGAAGATATCTTTATTATCAAGAAGGGCGCCAACGATATCAACATGGAAAAAATAATGAGCGGCAACTTCTGCGGCAAGTGCCACAACGGCCTTATCGCGTGGGAGCCTCTGTACTGCGACAGGTGCCACTCGTACACGGGCCCGGCCCTGGCGGCCCCGGCGGCAAAGTAACACCCGAATACAGACATCCATAAGGAGGATAAAATGAAAGCATCTTCAAAAAAGACCTTGAAGCATGCCCTCCTCTTTTCGCTCTCGGTCTTCCTGGGCCTCGCATATACGGGTTCCATAGACACCGCGTCGGCAGCCCAAAAGGCAAAGTCCACCGATGCGGCCCAGAAGAGCGACAAAGAAGCGGCAAGCTCGACCTCTACCGTACCGAAGCTGGACCCAAGCGATCCGACAAGCGTCATCTACCTCGACACCTCGGGAAAACCGGCTGGAGTCGGCGACCCGAACCGCCCGCCCAGCGTTGCGTACCAGGCAGGGAAAGGCTGGCACCCGGCGGCCCTCTCGGTAGCCGGGCTTCCGAAGGACAGGTACGGCCTTATCGACTGGGCGAAGCTCGTCAGGGAGAAGCTGATAAAGCCCCGGTTCTCGCTCGACCCCAACGACGAGGAAATGGAGCCCCTCCAGATGGATATACTTATACCGGCGAAGGGCGATTACGTCAACGACGTAATCTATCCGCACGAGATGCACACGTACTGGCTCAAGTGCGAGGTCTGCCACCCGAAGATATTCATCCCCGCCAAGGGGCAGAACAATATGACGATGGTCGGCATAGTGCAGGGGCAGTGGTGCGGAAGGTGTCACGGCAAGGTGTCCTTCCCGCTTACCGACTGCAACAGGTGCCACGTCTCTCCGAAGAAAAAGGCCGCGGGGAACTAAGTTCTTATGTACAAATACATCAGTATCGCGCTGTTGCTTGCCTTTTCAATGCCTGCCGCGGCGGCAAATGTAGCGAAAGAGATCAAGCTCGACTCAAAAGTGGCAAGCATGCATAAAGCGGGCGTGGGGCCGGTCATCTTCCCCCACGCCCTCCATGAAAAGACTTACAAGTGCAACGATTGCCATCCGAAGATATTCAAGGATAAGCACGGCGACAACGACATATCCATGAAGAAGAACATGGATGGGCAGTACTGCGGCTCGCCAAACTGCCATAACAGCCAGAAGGCGTTCGCCCTTTTCAACTGCTCCAAATGCCATACCGAGGTGACAGGCAAGCCGAAGTAGGGCGTAAGGGGGGGGAGGGCGTTCAAGGGGCGCGGGATGGGCGCGCGGAGGCAACTCGAAGTAACGTCCAGCGGCGCGGTTAAGAGGCGCGGCGGAAAAAAGACCATAAAAAAAGAGAGGGCGGCAAGATGCCGCCCTCTCTTTTTTTATGCGATCGCAGGTCCCCTTAGCCAATTAGCGGGCCTCGCGCCCGCCATGCGTTTAAACGGCTCCCTATCCGGCTTTGCCGGATCATGAGAGGAGGCTGGCCGCCTCCCTGTCAACGAGCCATAGAAGCTCACCTTTCGCCGGCCTCACCATCTGCGCCGGAAGGCCGCCGCCTCCGCTTAAGACCTCCTTTAGCGCCCCGGCCTTGTCTTTCCCTGATACGAGGAAAACCACGCACGAGGCGTTGTTTATAAGCGGCAGGGTCATCGTTATCCTGCTGGAGCCGAGCCCCTCAACGTAATTATCCACGACCATCCTCTCTTTCTCAAGGAGCGCCCCGGTGGAGGGGAATATGGAGAGGGTATGGCCGTCGGCCCCGAGCCCGAGGAAGACAAGGTCGAAGGCCGGAGTTGCATCGCCGCGGACTGCGCCTTCACGCGCCGCTCCGGACAGGCCGCCCCCCTTCTTCATCGAGCCGAAAAAAAACCTTATCTCCCGCTCGTACTCCAGGGCCGCTCCGTCCGGCGGCAGCTCCGCCCTTATGCGGTGGACGTTGCCGGGCAGGATATCGACCTTCGATATCAGCAGGTCGCTGGCGTTCTTATAGTTGCTCATGGGGTCGTCCCTGCCCACGCACCTCTCATCCCCCCAGAAAAGATGGACTGCCTTCCACGGGACCCTGCCGCCGAATTCGTCCCCTGCGAGCATCGAGTACAATACGGAAGGTGTCCTGCCACCGGACAGCACGGCGGTAAAGAACCCCTTGCGCCCGGCCTCCCTGACCGAGAGGCCGAGGAATATCTCTGCCGCGGCCCTGCTCACCCCCGCGATATCTTCGTATATCAAGACCTTTCCATCGGCCTTAGTCATCGTTTGCAAGGGGGCCGGGGGATAGTGCATCTCCCGCCCCTACCCCTTCCGGGAGAGCGTCCTGCCGCTCATCCGTATCTCCTTTATCCTCTTACCGGAGCCCGCCGCGCGCGCCGCCGCCCCCAGTAGCGCCGTCCTGTCAAATAGTATCACCTTCACAGGTACCCTCCCGAGGTACTCCTCGAAGCGGCCCTTGTCCCTGAATGAGCGGATAAACTCACCGGACTCCAGGGCCTTCAATATCTTCGGCGCTATTCCTCCACCCACGTATAGCCCGGCAGAGGCCATGCACTTGAGGGCGAGGTTGCCGGCCTCAGCCCCGTATATGGAAGCGAAGAGCTCAAGGGCGAGCGCGCAGTCCTTATCGTTGCCGCGTTGAGCCTCCCGCGCTATCACGGAGGCCGCGTCCCCGGACAGAAACCCTTTCCTCAGCCGCTCCGGCGCCGGGGCGTTGCGTCCGGCGGTCAGAAAATCATATATGTTCCTAAGGCCCTGGCCTGACAGGACCCTCTCGTAGCTTACATGGCCGTATGCCTTTATAAGGTACTGCAACAGCTCCATCTCCAGGACGCTCCTCGGGGCGAAGTCCGAGTGCCCCCCCTCGGAAGCCGACGGTATATGGGCCTTGCCGTCCCAGAAGAGAATGCACTCACCGAGGCCCGTGCCCGCGGCTATGAGCGCCGAGTTGCCGACAACTGGCCTGCCCTTCTGCAGGACCCTGAATTCATCCTCATGGAGATAGCCCATGCCCCAGGCGGTGGAGACGAGGTCGTTTATCAGCTCTACATGGCCTATCTTGAACCTCTTGCCTATCCTATCGGAGTCTATCACCCAGTGCAGGTTAGTAAGCCTGCACCTGTTGCCGAAGACCGGGGAGGCTATGCCGAAGGAGGCGCTTGCAATATTGCCTATCACCTCCCTGTCGAGGAAGTCCTCGATTATCTCCATCTGGTCCTTGAAGTCCGAGTTGACAAAGGCGCCCTCTTTAACGGCCTCAAGGCGATCGCCCTCCCGTACAAAGAGCCCGAGATAGGTCTTTGTGCCGCCTATATCCCCGGCGAGCATCAGTTGGGTCCGTCCCTTAGCCATAATTTCTCCATACCCTTCCGTCGTTCATAATGAACCTGTCGGCCTCCACCGGCCCATTGGTGCCTGCCCTGTAGAGATAGGAATCCGGGGCCCTGGCCCCCGGCACGCCCCGCCCTTCAACGAGATCGAGTATCGGGGTTATGAAAGACCAGCTCAACTCCATGCCCTCGGAGCTTACAAAGAGCATCTTGTCCCCTAACATGCAGTCGAGCAGTACCCTCTCATACGCCTCGAGCATGACGCCCTCATACCCCTGCGCGTATGAAAAATCGAGCATGACGTCCCTCAGACAGACCCTCGGTCCCGGGTTCTTGGTGTGGAACTTGAGTTGCACCCTCTCATCGGGCTGTATCTTGAATATCAGCGCGTTCGGGGCTATCTCCGGGCCGAGCGTCTGCCTGAACATCAGGTGCGGGACTTGCTTGAACTGTATCGTTATCTGCGAGAAGCGGGACGGGAACCTCTTGCCGGAGCGCAGGTAGAAAGGCACCCCCTGCCACCTCCAGTTGTCGAGAAATACCTTCATCGCCGCGAAGGTCGGGACGTTGGAGCCGCTTGGGATACCCTCTTCCTCCCTGTACCCCGGAACCACCTTGCCGTCCACCGAGCCGGAGACGTACTGGCCCATCGCCAGGGAGCCGTCCACCCCGTCAAACTGGATGTGGCGCAACGCCCTCAAGACCTTGACCCTCTCGTCGCCGACCAGCCTCGATTCGTATACCGAAGGGGGCTCCATCGCTATGAGCGCCAGGAGCTGCAGTATATGGTTCTGGAACATGTCGCGCAGGATCCCGGCCTGCTCGTAGTACCCCGCGCGCTTCTCCACCCCGTTGGACTCGGCCACGGTTATCTGCACATGGTCCACGTACCGCCTGTTCCATACCGGCTCGAATATGGCGTTCGCGAAGCGGAACATCATGATGTTCTGGACCGTCTCCTTGCCCAGATAATGGTCTATCCTGTAGACCTGGTCTTCCCTGAAGTTCCTGAGCACAAAGGCGTTAAGCGCAAGGGCGCTCTCCAGGTCCCTGCCGTACGGCTTTTCTATGACCACCCTCGACCACCCGCGGGTCTCCTCCGATAGCCCGGAGGCCGTAAGCCCCTCTATAGTCCTTTCGTAGGCCGAAGGGGGGGTGGCCAGATAGAATATCTTGTTGCCCTCGGTGCCGAACTCTTTTTCCTTCTCGCTTAAAAGGTCCCTTATCCGCGCCAGGGACGCGTTGTCCCCGTAGTCGTCGAGCTTCCTGTAGAAGAGCCGCCTTGAGAACGCCTCCCATGCGGCGTTGTCGAAGGTGGAGTATTTTTTGACGGCCTCCTCCATCATCGACCTGAAGGACGCGTCGTCCGACTCGCTCCTGGATGCGCCGATTATGAAAAAATTCCCGGATAGCATCCCGTTTCTGCCGAGGCGGTAGAGCGCCGGGATGAGCTTGCGCCGGGCGAGGTCGCCGGATGCGCCGAAGATGACAAAGGCGCACGGCCCCGGCATGCGCTCCTCGCACGCACGGCCCTGGTTGGAGGGCAACAGGACTTCGCCTATTTTCGCGGTCGTCACATGGTATTCAGGCACAGATAGCCCTTTCTAACAAAGAGATCGGGAAAAAGAGCAATTTTTAGAGGCACCCTAAACTCACTTCTTTCCCGGCCTTACGGCATGCCCCCCGAACGAGTGCCTGAGGGCGGCCAGCACCTTTGCGGCAAAAGAGTCCCGCCTTCGGGAGTTGAACCGGGCGTAGAGCGCTTCCGTTATCACGGGCATCGGCACCCCCCTGTCAACGGCATCCTTGACGGCCCACCTCCCCTCGCCAGAGTCCTCCACGTACCCGCTTATCCCTTCGAGCCTTCCGTTGTCCTTAAAGGCCCCTTCCAGCAGCTCAAGGAGCCACGACCTTACGACACTGCCACGGTTCCACAGGCGCGCCACGCCGTGGAGGTCGAGCCCGTCCCCGTACTCGGATTCATTCAACAGCTCGAAACCTTCGGCATAGGCCTCCATCATCCCGTACTCTATGGCGTTGTGTACCATCTTTACGACGTGACCGGACCCGGCCGGGCCGCAGTAGAGATACCCTTGCGGCGGGGCGAGCGTCTTTAAGACAGGCTCGATGGAATCGAACGCCTCCTTGTTGCCCCCGGCCATTATGCAATAGCCATTCTCTAACCCCCAGACCCCTCCGCTCACCCCGGCGTCGATATATTCTATCCCGAGTCTTTCAAGCTCCCCTGCCCTTCTTACGGCGTCCTTGTAGAAACTGTTGCCGCCGTCTATGATTATATCGCCGTCCTCGATGCATACTTTAAGCCCCTCTATTGCACCGTCCACCGCCGCGCCGGCCGGCACCATCAGCCATACCGCGCGCGGCCTGGACAGGGCCCCGGCAAGCTCCTTGAGCGAGAAAGCCGCCTTTACGCCGTAAGCCCCTGCCTCCTTCGCCTTATCCGGCGTCATGTCGTAGCCCACGACCTCATGCCCGCCGTCAACGAGCCTGCGGGCCATGTTGAGCCCCATCTTACCGAGGCCTACCATCGCTATTCTCATCAATACCCTCCGTAGCTTCCTGTGACGCCTTCCTCAACAACACCTTACTTCACGGCCCCCTTTATCAGCCTTATCGCCTCTTTTACGGATTCGATTCCTGGGTCCCGGAGCTTTACGAGGGCGACCCTGCACCCCTTCTCATCGAGCGCCTCCATGTCGCCGAACGCCTGTGAAAGCTCGAGCCCGGAGAAGCTGAACCTGCTCCCAGGTATCTCCAGGTCCGCCCCCGGCTCGTGGCAGAGGATGATAAAGAGGCCTTTCTTCGCCCCCCCCTTGTGGAGCTGGCCGGTTGAGTGGAGGTAGCGCGGCCCGTAGCCGAACTGGACCGCCGCTTTTGTAGAGTCGCGCAGTACCTTGCGCGCCTCCGTGAACGCGCCGTCTATCTCCGGGTCGAAGGTGTTGAAGTAGGCCATTACCCCTATGTAGTCCCCTTCTTTCAAAAGCCCCATGTAGCCCTTCATCGCCTTTTTAACGTCCCTGTCCTTAAGCCCCCTCTCCTCTAACATGTCAAACGTAGCGCGCCCGAAGAAGAGGGCTAATTTCTTGCCGTCAAGCTCCACCGGTGCGCCCTTTTTCCCCGGCTCCTTCCCCTTTGAGCCGAGACGCGCAAGCGCGAGCTTCTTGGCAAGCTCGACGTCGGGCTGGTCAAAAGGGTTTATCCCGAGTATCCGTCCGGCAACCGAGGTCGCAACCTCCCACTTGAGGAACTCCCCGCCTATCTCGTGGATGTCGTTGAGCCTGTAGCTTATTACCGGGTGTCCGGCTGATGAAAGGGCCTTGAGGCTGGAGGCGGTTTTCCTGTTGGCCGGCCCCAACCCTATATGGACAAAGACCCTGTCGTTGCCGTAGCCGCCGGGATGAGCCGGGGGCTCTCCGGCTATCGGCACAAGCCCCTTGCCCTCCTTGCCGGTGGACTCGGCGATAAGCTGCTCCAGCCAGAGGCCGAAGGCCGAAATGCCGTCCGGGAGCAGAAACGTCACCTTGTCGCGCCCTGCCTTCGCCAACTCCGCAAGCGCGGCCCCGAGCCTGATCGCCGGGCTGCGGGCCTCGGTCACGCAAGGGTGGACGGAGGACTGCACCCTCAAGCCGTGGTAGAGGAGCTTCGATATGTCTATGCCGGCGAGCGCGGCCGGGACCAGCCCGAAGTACGAGAGCGCCGAGAACCGCCCGCCTATATCCGCCGGGTTGGTAAAAAGCTTTCTCATCCTGTACTTCTTAGAGAACCCCTCAAGGGCGCTGTTAGGGTCGGTTATCGCCGCGAAGTTGCCCCCCGCCCCTTCCCCTATCTCCTTATGGAGCCTGGCGTAATAATACTCGAAGAAGCTCAGGGGCTCTATCGTAGAGCCCGATTTGCTCGACACTATGAATAGCGTCTTTTTGAGGTCAACGGCGGCCTCAACGCTTTTGACGGCCTCAGGGTCGGTCGAGTCGAGCACGATAAGCTCCGGGTATCCGGGCCGGGGCCCGAAAGACCTGGCCAGCACAAGCGGGGCGAGGCTCGACCCTCCCATGCCCAGAAGCACGACGCTCTTGAAACCCTCCCTCCGCACCTCGGCCGCAAAATCCGTTATCCCGACCTTGCGTCCCTCCATCACGCCGGGGACTGTAAGCCAGCCGAGCGCGTTCCTTATTATCCCCTTTGCCTCCGGGTCGTGCTTCCATAGGGTCGGGTCCTTTGCCCAGAGCCTTGAGAGGAAATTGTCCCTGCCCAACTCACCGACGGCCGCCTCTATTGCGGGCTCGAACCCGCGGATAGAGTATTCAACGGACATGGGCCTTCTCGCGGAGGAGGCGGCCTTCTTCTTCTCTTTTATCCGTTCCACGAGAGAGCCGCGGGAGTCCGCGAGCCCCTTTATCGCCGCGTCCTCGATCACGCGGCTCAAGCGGTCGCAGTCTATCTTGAGTTCCGAGAGCTCGGAGAAGACCCTTTTAGCCGCCTCTACCCCCTCAATAAGAGCGGCGGATGGGCTGCCGTGGTCGTGGAAGGCAAGGAGCGTGCGGAGGTCCATCGCGCTAACGGTACAGGGGCCAATGAGCCCCTCTATATATTTGACGTCGCTATAGAGCGGGTCCTTAGCGGACGTATCCGTCCATAGGAGCCTTAATGCGCCCGCCCCCTCCCCCCTGAGCGCGCTGAAGCCGTCGCCTTCGAATATCTCCATCTGCTTCGCGTACGCGAGCCTTGCGTTGGCCAGGGCCGCCCTGCCCGTCAACTCCTTAAGCCGGGCCCTCTCGTCGTGCGAAGAGGCCATGGCGGCCCTCTCCTCTATTATCCTGTCTACAATGGTGTCTCCACCGCTTACGGAGAAGCCTGCTACGCCCGTTACGCCGTCCACGGGCCTGCCCTCGCTGCGCCTTCTCTCAAGGCCCCTTACGTATGCGCGCGCAACGTCCTCGTACCCCTTTACTGAAAAAAGAGGCGTCACGCAGATATTGCACCCTTCGTAGACAAGCTCCTCTATCAATGGGAGGCCCTCAGGCGTACCCGGCGCCTCTATCATTATGTTCGGCCTGTCTATCAGCGAGATAAGGCGCAACGCCTCTCCCGCAGTATCCTTCGCCTTGCCCGCTGATAAGAGCGGCAGCCAGACGGTTGCGAAGCCGTCCTTGCCGTCCGACTCCCTGTACACAGGCGTCAGCACGTCGGCGGCCCCCCTTGCGTCCGAGGCCGCAAGCCTCTTTATGATCTCCTCCTCGCCCGCTCCCTCGCGCTTATACTCCGATATCTCCCCGTCATACTCATCCGTGCCCGATATAGCCAGCTCCATGGCCGGGGGGCTCGATTTGACGCCGGTGAGCCCGTACTCATCCACCATCCGTTTAAGCTCTCCGGATGTGATAAGGCCTCTCCTCAAGCCGTCATACCATAGGCTCTGGCCTGACTTCTTAAGCTCTAATAAGGGGTTCATCGTCATGCTCCTGGGGCTTATGCGGAGAATTATGGAACCGCGCAACGCCATGAGGCCGCGCGGGTGAAGTGACGGGCGCTTAAAAAAACAGGGCGAGACAGGATAAGTATATCAGAACGTCTGATCTTATGGAGCGTTTAGCGGGCTGCTGAAAAAGCCCCATCTGCGGCGTCGTCTTCGTCGTTGAAGCTCCCCACGGCAAGCCGCGGGGAATCTTCGACATATAAGGGAGTATATATTTCTATTCGCTCGCTTGACCCCTAAGCGGGCCTCGCGCTCGCTATGCATGTTCGTCACTGCGGCGTACAGAAAAAGTACGACTTCCCATTGCAATTGTAAAGACGCAATGGGAGCCCTGCCTCACTCCTCGACTCCTTCGGGGCACCCACGCCAAGTGGCGTGGGTCGGGAACTTTTTGAGCAGCCTGAATAAGCTCAGAGTTTTTCAGCAGCCTATTGAAAGCCTTTGACTCTGTTCACAAGGGCGAGCGCCCTCGAAGTGACGTTCCCGGCAATAAAGCCGAACTTCTCGAACAGCACCTTGCAGGGGGCCGAGGCCCCGAACCTCTCGATAGCGATGACGTCGCCCTCGCTCCCCGCGTACCTGTGCCAGCCGAGCGGAGAGGCCGTCTCTATCACGACCCTCGCCTTGATATGGGGGGGGAGCACCCCGGCCCTGTATTGTTCTTCCTGGGCCTCGAACAGCTCCCAGCTCGGCATGGACACGACCCTTGCCCTCACGCCCCTCTTTGAGAGGTCTTCATACGAGGCGAGCGCGAGGTGTACCTCAGACCCCGTGGCTATCAATATGACCTCCGGCTCTCCCTCGGGCGGGTCTATAAGGACATACGCCCCCCTAAATAATAACGACGCGGGCGCGTGCCTGGCCCTGTCGATGACCGGGACGTTCTGCCTGGTCAGTATCAGAGCCACAGGCCCGCCGCCGTTTAAGAGCGCGGTCTTCCAGGCCTCCGCCACCTCGGTCGCGTCCGAGGGGCGTATGACCGTCAGGTTCGGTATGGCCCTGAGCGCCGCGAGCTGTTCAACCGGCTGATGCGTTGGGCCGTCCTCACCGAGGCCGATGGAGTCGTGGGTAAAGACGTATATGACATGGAGCTTCATCATGGCGGCAAGTCTTATGGGCGGGCGCATGTAATCCGAGAATATAAGGAAAGTGGCGCCGTAGGGGATGATGGCGCGGCTCTGGGCTATCCCGTTCAGGATGGCCCCCATCGCGTGCTCGCGCACCCCGAAGTGGAGGTTCCTTCCGACGCTGTCCGGGAGGAAGTCGCCCATCCCCTTGAGGAACGTATTTGTGGATGGCGCGAGGTCCGCGGACCCGCCGATGAGCAGCGGGGTCTTGCCGGCTATGGCGTTGAGTACCTTTCCAGAAGCGCTCCTTGTGGCCATGGCCCCGTCCTTTTCCGTGAATACCGGGATGTTATTTACCCAGCCGGTATTCTTCCTCCCCCCGATGATGTCCCTTATCTCCTCGGCTAATCCGGGGTGCTCTTTAGCGTACGCCTCGAACATGGCCTTCCATTCGCCCTCGATCCTCTCCCCGATATCGAGCGCCTCCCTGAAGATAGAGAGCGCGGCCTCGGGGATGTGGAAGTCCGGGGCAAGGGGCCAGCCGAGGTTCTCCTTCGCGGCCCTCACGCCTTCTTTTCCGAGGGGCGAGCCGTGGACCTCGGGGGTGTCCTGCTTCTCAGGGCTGCCGAAGCCGATATGCGTGCGCGCTATGATTATGGAGGGCCGGGACGTCTCCGCCCTGGCGGCCTCTATGGCGCGCGCCACCCCATCGAGGTCGTTGCCGCCGACCTTCTGGACATGCCACTTCATGCCCTCGAAACGCCTTGCGACGTCCTCGGTAAAGGCGATGCCGGTAGAGCCTTCTATGGTGATCCTGTTGTCGGAGTAGAGGTAGATCATATTGCCGAGCCCGAGGTGTCCGGCAATGGAGGCGGCCTCGCTTGAGACGCCCTCCATAAGGTCCCCGTCGCTCGTTATCGCGTATATATGGTAGTCGAAGAGCGGGAACCCCGGCCTGTTATAGCGATCCGCGAGGAACCTCTGCGCCATCCCCATCCCCACGCCGTTGGCAAAGCCCTGGCCGAGCGGCCCTGTCGTGGTCTCTATCCCTATCTCCGGGTGGTACTCGGGGTGTCCGGGGGTGAGGCTCTCCCACTGCCTGAACCTCTTGAGCTCTTCGAGTGAGAGGGGGTATCCGGTAAGATGGAGGAGCGAATATAATAACATGGAGCCGTGGCCCGCCGAGAGCACGAAGCGGTCCCTCCCTTGCCAGGCCGGGTTCTTCGGGTTGTGCCGCAAGAACCTCTTCCACAGGACATAGGCCATAGGGGCGTCTCCCATCGGCATGCCCGGGTGGCCGGAGTTGGCCTTCTCCACGGCGTCCACCGCCAGGAACCTTATGGTGTTGATGCAGAGTTCGTCAAGGCCGGCGGCGGATGCTTCTTTCTTAAGTCCCTTTTCCATCATATCCCCTTTAGAAATTTTTTTAACATGTATAGCGGGCGGATATAACCGGATGAAATACTACTTATCGCCGCCCGTTGCCCCGATATGCGAGGCGGGCCCATCCTTGAACTCGTCATTGTTAGGCACGACCAGCCCGCCCGTCATTATGAGCTTGAAGGCGTCCTCCACCCTCATGTTCAGGCGTATGACGTCCTTTTCACGCGCCACTATGTAGTAGCCGGTGGTGGGGTTGGGGGTGCAGGGGATGAATATGTTCACGTTATCCCCGCCGGTCCTGTCCCTTATCTCCCCCCTAACCTTCCCGGTAAGGAAACCGACCGAATATACCCCCGCCTTCGGGAACTCGATGAGGACGACCTTCCTGGACCCGTCGCTATCCTTCCTGAAGAAGGTCTCCATAAGCTGTTTCGTGGAGTTGTAGACTATCCTTACTATAGGCACCCTCGCCATGACGGACTCGGCCACATCGAGGATCCTCTGGCCGAGGAAGTTCTGCGTAAGGAGCCCTACCAGGAATACGCCTATTATCGTAAAAAATATCCCCAGCCCCGGCACATGGACGGGCAGATAGTTGTCCGGCTGCATGGAGCCGGGCAGGATGGTGAAGATATTGTCCATGAACCTTACTATGAGCGAGAGCACATAGACGGTAATATACGACGGGACGACTACGAGAAGACCCGTTATGAAGTAGCCCTTAAGACCTTTTTTCATACACAACCGGCGATCTTGCGGCCCACCTTCTTTATGGCGTTCCTCCCGTCCACATAGACAAGGAGCGGGGCGTGGTCCCCGGCCTCCTCCTCTTCATATACGGAGTAGCTCGCTATGATGACGAGGTCGCCTTTTTTGGCAAGGTGCGCGGCGGCCCCGTTTATGGATATGACGCCGCCGCCCCTCTCGGCCTTTATCGCGTATGTGGTAAGGCGGTTGCCGTTATCTATGTCGTATATCTGCACCTGCTCGAACTCATATATGCCGGCGGCCTCCATTAGCGACTCGTCTATGGCCACGGACCCTTCGTAGTCGAGGTTAGCGTCCGTTACCGTGGCCCTGTGTATCTTGCTCTTTAACATTACGCGCTGCATCCTGACACGTCCTCCTGATAGTTGTCCCTTGCCGATATTATTCCTGTACGTTGAAAATACGCGGCCCGCGCGCGCCCGCCCCCCAATGACACCCCCCTGGCCTACGGGTCAGCGCGCCGGGGCCTGACCGCGCGGAATGAATAATTTTATCATAACAAGGGCCGACGTTCCAGACCTATCGGGCAGTTGTCTATGAGCCGCGCCCTGCCGACCCTTACGGCCAGAAAGAGGTGCGCCCCGCCTTCCATGCTCTCAATATCCTCAAGGGTGGAGCCGTCGCAGATCTTAATATAATCTATCACGGCCAGGGGCTCCATCTCTATGACCTTTTTCACCTTTTCCACTATCGCCGGCGCGTGGCGCACCCCTTTCTCGAACTCCCTTTGCGCCTCCTCAATGGAAGCGGGTATGCACCTCGCGGCCTTTCTCTCCTCGGCGCTCAGGTACGAGTTCCTCGAACTCATGGCAAGGCCGTCCGGCTCCCTGACCGTATCCACCCCTATTATCTCAACGCCGAGGTTGAGGTCTTCGGCCATCTTCCTTATGATGAGGAGCTGCTGGAAGTCCTTTTGGCCGAAGATTGCCGCGTGCGGAAGGGTGATGTTGAAGAGCTTCAAGACGACGGTAGCCACACCCCTGAAGTGCCCGGGACGGCTCGCGCCGCAGAGACGGTCGGAGAGCCCCTCCACCTCCGCGTACGTCCTGTAGCCGACGGGATATATATCCTCGCGCCGTGGCGCAAAGACCACGTCCACTTCGCTGTCGCGGGCCGCCGAGAGGTCGCTCTCCATATCCCTCGGATACGAGCCCAAGTCCTCCTTCGGGCCGAACTGCGCCGGGTTTACGAATATGCTCAGGATGAGGAGGTCTGCGCTTTGCCTCCCTGTCCTTAAAAGCTCCCTGTGCCCGTCGTGTAGATACCCCATGGTGGGGACCAGGACCACCCTCAAGCCCTTGCCCCTTGAGCTTGAGGAAAAGGAACGCATCCGCCTCAGGTCTTCTATAATCTCCATCCGTGCGGCCTTAATATGAATGTTCTTCGGAAGGGAAAATACCCTCCGACACGTCTTTTATATAACGGGCCGTTGCCGCGGATATCTCGCCCTTCAAATCCGCGTATTGCTTTACGTATTTTGGCAAATGCGCATCCGGATTCAGCCCGAGCATGTCGTTTACCACGAGCACCTGGCCGTCGCAGTGCGGCCCGGCCCCTATGCCTATGGTAGGAATCTTGAGCGCCCCGGTTATCTCTTTTGCCAGACCCGCCGGTATGCCCTCAAGGACCACGGAGAAGGCCCCGGCCTCCTCCACGGCGCGGGCGTCCTCGATGATCCTCTCGCCCTCGGCGTCGAGCCTGCCCTGCACCCTGAACCCGCCCATCCTGTATATCGACTGCGGGGTAAGCCCTATGTGCCCCATCACGGGTATATCCATATCGGCTATCGCCCTTATGACCCCAGCCATCCTCCCGCCGCCCTCGACCTTCACCGCCTCGGCCCCGCCTTCCTTCACGAGCCTCGCGGCGTTCCTCCTCGCCTCATCCATCCCGGTCTGGTATGAGCCGAACGGCATATCGGTCACGACAAGGGCGTATGTCCTACCCCTTGCCACGGCCCTTGAGTGGTATATCATCTCATCCATCGTTACGGGCATGGTGTTATCGTACCCGGCCTCGACCATGCCGACGGAGTCCCCTACGATGAACATCGGTATCCCTGCCATGTCGAGTATCCGGGCCATGGGGAAGCTGTACGCCGTAAGCACGGGGATCTTCCTGCCCCCGGCCTTCATGCCGGCGATATCCGGAACGGTTATCTTCTTCATACGCGTTACCCCCTCCCCCGTGTCAGTTGCCTATGAATGAACCCACCCCGGGCTTAAAGCCCCACGGGGTTTCAGAACGCTAAAAAAATGAACCACCCCGCAGCAAGCTCCGGGGAATTAGACCCTAAGAGATATTAAAAGACCCCCCGAAAACGCATCGGGAGGTCTACAGGGAAGAGACACCTCAAATGATTGCCCGACAGCCCGCCGACGGCTCAGCCGTTGCCGGAGACAAGCGGTATGTAGTGCTGCGCCCCGCCCTTCATGGTCTTTATCTCCTTGACGAGGTTGGCGAGGTCGGCTGTTTTATTGACGAAGTCTATCTCAGTCGTGTTCACGACCAGCAAAGGGGTGTCGCTGTAGTAGAAAAAATACCTGTTGTACGCCTCGTTGAGCTTGGCCAGGTACTCCTGTTTTACGTTTTTTTCGTAGTCCTTGTTCCGTATGCCTATCCTGTCGAGGAGGACCTCGGTGGAGGCCTGGAGGTATATGACCAGGTCGGGCTTGGGTATCCTGGTATCCAGGAGCCTGTAGACCTGCTCATAGAGGCCGAGTTCGTTCTCGTCGAGGTTGAGGTACGCGAATATCCTGTCCTTGGCGAACAGATAGTCCGATATGACGGCCGTATTGAAGAGCTCCTGCTGGAACATATCCTTTTGCTGCTGATACCTGCTCAGGAGGAAAAAGAGCTGTGTCTGCAAGGCGTATTTTTTAATGTCGCCGTAGAACTTCGGAAGAAACGGGTTCTCATCGACCTCTTCCAGCAGCGTCCTGCCTCCCAACTCCCTTGCCAGCAAAGTGGCAAGACTCGATTTGCCGACCCCTATGGGGCCTTCGATCGCTATATACCTTGCTTCCATTTACAAGATTCCCCTGAGGGCCTTATGCCGCCCCACGGCGTATGTGCGCCTTTTTTTATGCCGGAAGATAGAGACAAATTATCTCAGGCAATGCAAAAAGTCAAGACTTAGGATTGCCGTCATTCGCCGCTTTCAGCGGCCAGTCGTAGTGCAAGGAAGGCTTCCTTAAGGGTCTGACTGACAGCCGAATCTGGTTCATTAAGAACAAGAGTCTGATAGGCGTTTAGATAGTCTACACGGACACGATGAAACAGGTGCAGGAAGTGCCGTAAGAACCCGATGCAATCGAGAATAGCAATTTCGGTGCCGCCTATTTCCTCGTAGAATTTAGCTGCATATTCGGCAACATCTTGGTCGATCTTATCTGTGGTTATAAAAATGTAATTATGAATCTTATTAGATGCCGTTGCGATCTTAGTAATGGCGGCATCGATGTCTTCATTTGTTACTCGTTTCATCTTCATTTCGTAGGCTGTTACGACGGAATCATCGCCGATAAGGCAGATTTCAACATCGCCAACTGAGCCGGTTTGTAAATCTGCGGCATTATGTGAATTAAGAGGCTTAGCCCACTCCCTCAAACGTTCGCCTACTGCTTGGTAGGCTGCGGCCACTACTATCACGGGCAAACGGCTGGCATTCTTACAAGTAAGGTGCTGGCTGATCAGACTAACAATGGCTTCAGACGATAACGGTAGTGCACCCTCGGTGCGCTTCAACGCATCCACCAGCGAAGCCATACGTGCGAGTTTTTCATCACGTAGATTTAGTAGGACACGCACCGTTTCAACAAAAAGCACGTCGGCGGCAACCCTATTTTTTGCCACGTCGTCCAAAAGTTCGAGCGTTTTTTTGTAAAGGTCGCGTGGTCTGCCGACAAGTTCCTTGTCGGTGGTCAGCGCATGGTCAATGTTGCGAAGTGTTGGGGTCAAAAAAGCCGTTGTTGGATTGCACGGCAAGCGATGCTTGTTGATGAAACTGATGATATATTGCTCATCGTAGGTTCGTCCGGAAAAACTGTCAGGAGTCCCGATCTCTGTATAGGGCTTACGCGGATCGACTTTCGGATTATCCAGTTTTCCTAAAAGGCATGACATGAGCAGACGCACCCCTGCGCGGTTACTCATGCAACGGCAAACATAATCGACACGCTCACGGATGACTGTATCACTAACGACAGTTTTGTGAAGAGTCACAGAGGCTTTCGTATAAATATCATGTAAAATTTGCTCGGGGGTTTGGGGCATAGTCATTCAAAGAGACTTTCTTGTTTTTTTGGGTTGTAATTTGTCCAAAGCACTTCTTGTCGCGTGCCTTTAGTAGAATGAATGGTCTTGTCAGGCCCCAATGTCTTGAACCAGCGAGACGATGGGAAAAGCTCAGCCATCAGAGGATGGTCGTATCCTGACACGGCAACCTTGCCTCGGCATTTGCTCACTGCATCAGCAAATTCATGGTGTTGCCCCTCATCCATTTCAAAGCCGTATGCCTTTGCATCGCCGCGCGTGACATGCAAATAAGGCGGATCACAGTAGAACAGCGTATTTGGGCTATCGTAGAGTTGTATTACATCCACGGCGGGGCGATTTTCGATCTGCACCCGGATAAGGCGCTGCGCAATATCGTCCAGAGCATCAACACCACCTAACCACCGCGAGACAACGCCGGACATCCCGGCGCGGCTAGTCCCCTTACAATTCGCCCAACGGCCAAGAGAGGCTGTTTGAGCAAGTCCGGTCCGCGTCTGTCGTGCGCGTATGTAAAAACGCCTTGCGCGCTCGACTTCTCCAATTCCTTGAGTAATGGTGGCATAAATCGCGCGATGATATTCCTCGCGTGCGAGTGGCGTCAACGCAATTGCACGGATAAGTTCCTCGTGTCGGTCGCGTAAAACTCGAAAAAAATTCACCACGTCGCCATCTATGTCGTTGTAAGTCTCAACCGGCGCTGGTTCACGATTGAGCAACGCGGCCCCGGAACCAGCGAACGGTTCACAGTAGTGGTGGCACTTCGGTAACAATGGAAGCAGCCAATCTAAATGAGAAAACTTGCCACCATACCAACCAAAGACTATGCGCCTTCTTCTGCGAGGACGAAGATAAACAACAGTATATTTTTTTTCTTCGATTTCATCTAAATATATTGGAGAGAGATTACGTTTCATGGATTATTTCCCCCGTAAAAAATAGTTCGTGCCAAATTAACGTCTACCTCCCGATGGAAACGATATAATTTCAGCTGACTTATGAGAACGACTTAAAAATCCCTCGGGCACTCTCCGTGCATAATTAATCCATAACCGGCGTGCGTGCTCTTCATTTATTAGACCAAGATGTTCAGATCGTTTTATCATTACTCCTATAGAAACCCTCCAAGTTGGCTTCAAAGACCTCAGCAAATCCAGCGTAGGCCCATAAAAGTCCTTGCAGAAGGTTTTCTCTGGAAGTAAAAAAGCTCCAGCAAATCTATGCGCCTGATCTTCAATCAATTTAAATTCGCATGTCTTATTCAGGTGCTTTTTAGAAATGTTTCTATGTAAAATGTTGTGCCCAAGCTCATGGGCGGCATCAAATCGCGATCTGCAAGCGGCTCCTTTGTCCGAACCAAGCACTATAAAGGGAATTTGCTCAGATGGATCGAATTCCGAAAATGCATCGAGAGTTTCAGCGCCGAGTTCATAACGCACTACGACGGCTCCGTTATTTTCAAGGAGTAGTGCTAAGTTGCTTATAGGGCTGTCTCCAAGTCCCCAAAAACGCCGGACTTTAACTGCATATTCTTCAATCAATTGATTCGATATCTGATTAGGGTCGTCCGGCGGGTTTAGATTTGGGAAATTCACCTTTGGAAGCTGCATAAATTCCTGCAAGTATTTTACGATATCTTTAAGCCAGAAATATCGCTTTTCCGCTCTCAAACGTTCGGTCTTTGTAGCGGCGCTCATAGAACGGTAGAAGATAACAGCTTCTGTGTTCAAAACAGCGGGACGTCTAAAAAAATGATGCGGTAATTGGAGCAGTTTAACGATCCTCTCCATAATTTCAGGACGGGGGGACTGTGTGCCATTTTCGTACTGTGAGATAGCTTGACGTGATACCCCGAGCAGGTCTGCAAGGGTTATTGCCGCCATCCCACGTGACTCACGAGCCTCTTTTAGGCGCGCACCTATAAATCCCGGTGTGCCTGGTCTCATTTGTTTTGTATCTCCTTTTTTGCAAGATCATCACGAAGCACAGGCTGTGCCGTATCCTGTATGAACTCTTCTAAAAGTTTTTGTTCCGAAGGAAACCAATCGCAAGTGATAGCTGGTCTAAGTTTCTCCACAAGATCAGCATGTTTGCTAAAAAGATCTATCCCATTCCCGATATACGAAGAATAATTTTCGGACTGTTCATAATATACTGGGAATTTCACACATGCAAAAGTCGGCAGGTTTTTATTTGCTCCGTCATCTCCATGAAGAAGAATTGCATAACGAGGAGCGTTATCTTCTGAAAGGTATTTACGGAATAAATCATCCTGATTGGTCTGCGCATAGTCCTTACGAAATTCAGCATACCTTACGATACTGTGTGGGGAGTCTGTGTATGAGGATGTCAGTATAATTCTACCAGCTGAAATTACGGTGTGATGGCTATTACGTGTTTTGTTGATCTGACGAATTGTTTCAAGCTCTTGAATTTTAGCAATTTCATGGAGTTTGTCTTCAAACATTGCTCTACGCACATGAGGTAAAAGGTCATGGGCCACTTGCCGGGAGTAATGAGTAGCGCAATAATCATAGGCCTTGGGGTAGACATCGAACAGGCATTTAATTATGGACTCTGAAAAATTTTCCGACACTGAGGAATTAAAAATGGTGATTATAAAAGTTCTGGCACTAAATTACAGAGGTTTTGAGCCAGCAAAGTGAACAGGCCATTGCCTCTATTATTATAACGAAACTCCATTTCTTTCAAGTACAGAGGGAATTTTTCTTTGGAGATGCCGTGAAACTT
>JACRLF010000079.1 GCA_016235365.1 Deltaproteobacteria bacterium
GGACCATGAAAAGGGCAAGCGCCAGGACCGCGCAGTTGGTTGTGATGATCGGCATATAGATGCCGAGCGCCCTGTATAGCGCGTGGCTCGAGTTGCGCAGGTACATCTCCACAAGCTGCACGAGAGCCGCTATGGCGATGATGAACGCCACGTAGTCGAGGAACGGGACGTTGAACCTTATAAGGATATAGTTGTATATGGGCCATGTCACGGCCGCAGTCAGCGTCATGACGAAGGTGGTGGCAAGGCCCATGTTCAGGGCGTTCTCCGTCTTGTTGGAGACCCCCACGAAAGGGCATATCCCCAGGAAGTATGTAAGGACGAAGTTGTTTATGAGCGAGGCGGATATGAATATCAGTATCAGCTTCAAGGTCACAATCTCCTGACAGGCTGTTGAAAAAGTCCATCTACTGCGTTGTCATCGTCGCTCGTCACTGCGGCGTACGGAAAAAGTACGCCTTCCCATTGCAATTGTAAAGACGCAATGGGAACCCTGCCTCACTCCTCGACGCCTTCGGGGCACCCACGCCAAGTGGCGTGGGTCGGGAGCTTTTTGAACATGCATAGCGAGCGCCCAGCCCGCAGCTTGGCTAGCGGGGCTAAGCGAGCGAATCGGATATAGATACTTCCTTACATGTCGAGCTAAGCGAGCGAATCGGATATAGATACTTCCTTACATGTCGAAGATTCCCCGCGGCAAGCCGCGGGGAGCTTCAACAGCCTGAACGGACGCGAGGGTTTTTCAACAGCCTGCTAATGCGTCTCTGTCCCGGCGGCCTTCTTAGCGGAAATATAGTTGACAAGGGCGATCAAGGTGCCGAAGACGAGGAACGCGCCCGCGGGCAGTATCATGACTATCCAGGGCTCGAACCACGCGCCAGGCAATATCTTGAACTTAAGGAGGCTCCCGAAGCCGAGAAGCTCTCTTATGGACCCCATGGTGGCGAGGCTCAAGGTAAAGCCTATGCCTATGCCGAGGGCGTCCATGATCGACGGCAGTACGGGGTTTTTCTGGGCGAAGGCCTCCGCCCTCCCGAGTATTATGCAGTTGACGACTATCAGCGGGACGTAGGGCCCGAGCGCCTTAGAGATCGCCGGGAACTTCGCGGCGAGGAACATGTCGGCGACCGTGACGAGGAGCGCGATGATGACGACATACGCCGCGATCCTCACCTGCGGGGCGACGTAGCGCCTGACGGCCGAGATGATGATATTGGAGCCGAGCAGGACAAAGAGCGTGGCAAGCCCCATCGATATCCCGTTTATAACCGAGTTCGTGACGGCAAGGGTCGGACAAGTCCCGAGGACGAGCCTGAATGGAGGTATATCCTGCCAGAGCCCCTTTTTAAACTCGTACCAGAGCGAATGTGTTCCGTCTGCCATAATAATACTCCTTGACTTAGGCGTCGATACCCCTACTTCACCACGGCCGGGGCGGGGGTTGCCCCTTTTTCATCTTCTTTTTCCGCTGCACCGGCTCCGGCCTTCATGACCTCTTCCCTGGGGAAGGCCTTGAGCACCTTCCGTATCGCGTTATTTATGTTCTTGACGACCGCGTCGGAAGAGATAGTCGCGCCGGTTATGGACTGTATCTGATTGGGCTTCTCCGGCTTGCGGTTCTTGATATACTCCACTTTCGGGGTTATCTCCACGCCCTTGAACTGGTTCTCAAAGTCCGGCTCGCCGATCCTGTTGCCGAGGCCCGGCGTCTCCACCTGTTCGAGAATCTTTATGCCCTTGAGCCTGAGATAATCGAGGCTTAGCCCGACCATTATGCTGATATTGCCCTGGAAGCCGCCCCCGTTGGCCTCGAAGGCCAGACCCACGGGCTCACCGTCAGCGCCGATGCCCTTGTAGACCACTAACTTCTCCTTGTCCACGGTCTTCTCAAGCACCTTGTAGTCCCTGGCCTCAGGAAGCACTATGAATATCGCCTCCTTGAGCTCCTTTTCCTTGTTGGCCAGGATAAGCGGGTTGGCGAAACTGTAGACGTAGGCCAGTATTACGCCGGAGAGCGCGCCCACGATAGTCAGGTTGAGGAACATTTTCAGTGTTTTATTCAAAGCCCTTGAATCCTCCGGGATAGCCTGCGAATATCAGTCGGCCTTCGCTCCCTCGCCGAACACCCTTGGCCGGGTATGTTTATTGAGAAGCGGCACGAACGCGTTCATGAAGAGTATCGAATACATCACGCCCTCGGGAAGCCCCCCGAAGAGCCTTATCACCACGGCGAGAAGCCCGGCGCATACGGCGAATATCCACTGTCCGAGCGGGGTGACGGGGGATGTAACCATATCGGTGACCATGAACCACGCCCCGAGCATCGCGCCCCCGGCCATGAGATGGAAGAGCGGGCTGGGGTACTTGGCCGGGTTTGAGAGCCAGAATATGCCGCCGAAGAAGGCCATGGAGCCGAGGTACCCGAGCGGGAGCTTCCAGTTTATGTACCCTTTGTAGCGCAGATACAGCCCGCCTATGAGTATGGCCAGCACCGAGGTCTCGCCCATGGAGCCGGCGACGTTGCCGAGGAAGAGGTCCATCAGCGGGGTGAGCTTGCCCTCGAACTTCATCATGGCCAGCGGTGTGGCGGCCGAGACCGCGTCCACCGCCCTGGCGACCGTCCTCGGCTCGACCCACGTGGTGGTGAGCACCGGGTATGTGGCCATGAGGAACGCCCTTCCTAAAAGGGCGGGGTTGAAGATATTGAAGCCCAGGCCGCCGAAGAGCTGTTTCCCGACGCCTATGGCGAAGGCTGAGCCGAGGATGAACCCGAAGACGGGGAAGTTCGGCGGTAGCGTAAAGGCCAGGAGCACGCCGGTTATAATGGCGCTCCCGTCATGGAGCGTAAGCGGCTTGTCGCGTATCTTCTCCATCGCGTATTCGGTGAGGAGGGAAGCGCCCACGCATACGGCAACGGCCAGCAGGGCCCTAAGGCCGAAGAAATAGACGCTTGCGGCGAGGGCCGGCACCATCGCTAACACCACCGAGTGCATTATCCCCGGGATGCTATCCCTGGTCAGGAAGTGCGGGGACGAGGAGACGATGAACTTCCCGCCCGTATCCGGCCCGGCCCCTGTTGCTCCCTGCGTATTGTTCTCCATAGCCTCTTTTCCGCTTGCTATCAGGTTGCTCAAAAAGTCACATCTGCTTTGTCGTCTCGGCGTTGAAGCTCCCCGCGGCTTTTCCGCGGGGAATCTTCGACATGTAAGGAAGTATCTATTTCCGATTCGCTCGCTTGACCCCTGAGCGGGCCTCGCGCTCGCTATGCATGTTCGTCACTGCGGCGTACGGACAAAGTACGACTTCCCATTGCAATTGTAAAGACGCAATGGGAGCCCTGCCTCACTTTCTATTTTGAGTTTTTCCGCATCCTGCTAGATATATACAGAACCATCGCCCCGGACAAACTACCCAGGAGCTTGCTCCGTGGTATCCGAAGGAACTTGCGTTTACAGCGTGCAAAGCTTGCTGCAAATACAGCGGCCCGGCGCCTACTTTACGGTGGGAGCCGGCTTGGCCCTCGATTTAAGTTTTGCCGTCCTTATCCACTGCAGGAGCGGCCTCTTTGCGGGGCATACGTAAGAGCAGCACCCGCACTCTATGCAGCTTATTCCGCCCCACCCCTTGAAATCCTCTATCATATGCGCCCTGCCGTAGTCGCCGAGCCTGTAGGGCATGAGCCCCATGGGACAGGCCTCCACGCAGCTTGCGCACCTTATGCACGGCCCGTACTTGAGCGGCTTTATAAGGTCGGCCGAGAGCGCCGTTATCCCGGATGTCCCCTTCAGGACCGGCACGTCCAGCGTGGACTGCGCCACCCCCATCATCGGCCCGCCGTTCAAGACCTCCACCTCGGCGTCTTTTTTTATCCCCCCGCGCTGTGAGAGCGCTTCTTCAAAACTCGTGCCTATGCGAAGCCGCAGATTGCCGGGGTTGGCGACCGCGTTGCCGCTTATCGTCACGACCCTCTCTATGAGCGGCTTTTTGAGGACAAGCGCATCGCGGATCGCCACGGCCGTACCGACGTTGTTTACGACGACCCCGACGTCGAGCGGGAGCTTTCCGGTAGGGACCTTCCTTCCGAGGGCGGCCTTTATGAGCATCTTCTCTGCGCCCTGGGGGTACTTGGCCTCGAGCACCACGACGGTTATCTCTGAAGAGCCGCCTATGGCCTTTTTCACGGCCTCGATGGCATCGGGCTTGTTCTCCTCCACGCCAATGAGCCCTTTTGACGCCCCTGTGGCCTTCATGAGGGCCTTGAGCCCGAAGACGGCCTTCTCGGGCTCCTCGACCATCATCCTGTGGTCGGCGGTCAGGTACGGCTCGCACTCGCAGCCGTTCAGGAGCACCGTATCTATGGCCCTGCCCTTCGGGGGCGAGAGCTTTACGGAGGTGGGGAACGCGGCCCCTCCCATGCCCACTATGCCGGCCTCACGCACGGCCTCCCTTATGGCTTCAGGGGAATACGCCGAAAGGTCGGGCCTTGCCGCGCCGGCCCCCCAGTCCTTCTCCCTGCCGTCGCCTTCTATGACTATGGCCGGGACCCTTACCCCGTTGGGGTGCTGGCAGAGCTCTATGTCCTTGACCTTGCCGCTTATGCTGGCGTGGACGGGCGCCGAGACAAAGGCCTTTACGTCGCCTATCTTCTGCCCTTCCTCCACGATGTCGCCCTTTTTGACGAGCGGCTCGCACGGCGCACCGGCGTGTTGCTGAAGGGGGATCGTCACGACCTTCGGAAGGACGGCCTTTTCTATGGCCTTCGAGCAGGTGAGCTCTTTGTAGTACTCGGGGTGTATACCCCTGTCGAATGTCTTTAATCCCATAACTTTATAGAGGTCTTGAGTTGATACTCTGCCGGGCCGCGGCAGTCAAGTTTTTCTTTGCGTTACGGCAATAAAAAACCGTCAAGGCAAAACGAGTCTTTCTTGCATAAAGACTCTTGTTTTACCCAGACGGTCGGCTTGCAGATATATCTCCCGCTCCACGGTGGTGTCCCACCTTGATTCCGTCAGTCACGGAAGACCATTTTATGTAGACGCCCACTGTTTTTAGGCCCCTATCTTAATTGCAATGCATACCCCCTGTCAAGAAGTTTCTTATGCCTGTTTCTTATGCCTCATGATCTATGCCCTCCGCAAGCCGCGGGCCTCGCGTTTGCTACGCGCTTTCTCCGCCTCCAACCATCCCCTTCAAAAGGTAGAAGAGGCAGATGAAAAGCCCGGCGAGCACCAACGCTATGCTCACGGCCGCTATCAGGAAGACGGACTCCTGTGCGGCCTCAACCCCGATGGAAGGGGTCCTGTAGCCCATGATTATCCATGCAAACGGATATAAGAGCGACCCTACTCCGAGACACGCGGAGGCGAGAGTTTTCAGGGTGTTGGGGGCCGCCGTCAGGGAGATTACGAGCGATACGCTTATAGTAAGAATACCCAGACCCATCGCGTGGATGTGCCCCCTTGCAAGCCTTTCATGGGCGGCAGCCGCCGGGTCTTCATTGTGGGTCGCCTTCATACCGTGGGCGTGCATATCCGCGGGTGCGGCCTCATCCACGGACTTCTCATCCGTCATATGTGCGGCGTCCCCTTCATGCGCACCGGCGGAGTCATGGGCGTGCGGGCCGGAGTCATGGCCCACTGAGCCGCCGTGGTCATGGGATTCGCCGGCGTCTTTGCCATGCCCTTCCGGGGCGTGGAGGCGGCCTTTAGCGGCCCCGGCGCTTTCGCTGAACGCCGCATGTATCTTTTCGTGATTGACCGTTATATACATGGCCCAGAAAATCCCGAACAAGAGCCCGAGGATGCCGAGCAGGAGGCCGATGCTTACCGGACGTATCGTTCTGTTCATTTCATCTCCTTTTTTTCATAGATGTTTCATCGCGTGAAATCGCTTCTCAATGACTATCAGGGACTTTTTCCGCAACCTTGAAGCTCCCCGCTAGCCAAGCTGCGAGGAATCTTCGACATATAAGGAAGTATCTATTTCTATTCGCTCGCTTGACCCCTAAGCCAAGCTACGGGGAATGCGCTCGCTATGCATGTTCAACGATTTTAATTCTACATACCGTAAAATGTCAAGTCATTTATTACTAATTTTTACCCTTCCTGAATAAACCACCCCGGAGCTTGCTCCGTGGTATCAGAAGGAACTTACTTTCATAGCCTGCAAAGCAAGTTTAATAGAAATCATACCCGAATGAAACATTAAAATGCGTTTAGGCAGAGACCGTCTCACCCTCCACCCGGCATCACCTCGAGCTTCACCTTTACTTCAACCGCCCTGTTGTCCCTCAGCACCTCAACGGTTACAGTCCGGCCAGCCTCCAACTCCTCCAGGTACCCGTTAAGCTCATCCATCGACTTGACGGTCCTGCCTTCAACGGCCACTATGAGGTCGCCTCCGACGGCCACGACGAAATTGCCGAGCCTTAGATTCCTTACCGCCCCCCTCAACCCGGCCCTGGCCGCGGGGCTGTCCCTGAAGACGTCGGCTATGAGCACTCCGCCGGTAGAAAACCCCAGAAGCCTGGCGTCGTCCGCGTCTATGTTCTGCCCGGTTATCCCGAGCCAGGGCCTCTGCGCGTAGCCCTTTTCAATGAGCTGGCGGACGACCTTCTTCACGGTGTTTACGGGGATGGAAAAGCTTATGCCGACGCTGCCGCCAACGGGGCTGAAGATGGCGGTATTGACGCCGATGACGCTTCCTTCGCTGTTCAGGAGCGGGCCGCCCGAGTTCCCCGGGTTTATCGCCGCGTCCGTCTGTATTATCCCCCTTATGAGCCTGCCGTTGGCCGCCTTGATGGTCCTTCCGAGCGAGCTTATTATGCCTGCGGTAAGCGTCTTTTCAAGGCCGAACGGATTGCCTATGGCAAGTACCTTCTGCCCCACCTTCAAGGTCGAAGAGTCCCCTAACGGTATGGTCCTGAGCTTATTGCGGGGGGCCTTTATCTTTATCACCGCGAGGTCGTCGCCGGGGTCTGTCCCGACCACCTCGGCCTTGTATTTGCCGCCGTCAAAGAGGGTGACGTCGAGCCGTTTGGCCCCCTCAACGACGTGGTAGTTTGTCACGATATAGCCCTCAGTGTCGACTATGATGCCCGAGCCTGTCCCGGTCGAGGGCACCGGGTTGTAGAAAAAATCGTATGATACCGCCGTGCTGACTATGTTCACCACGGCCGGGCCCGCCTCCTCGTAGACCCTGATGTTCGCCTCCTCATCGTTGGACAGCGCCCAGCCCCCCGGGGGCCGCGCCACGATAAAAACCAGCGCCAGGGCCAGCGCCGTTGCCATCGAGCGGGGCGGCTTATACGATATTTTCATCTTGCCGTCCCGTCCTTGCTGAAGAGGTTGAACCTCACTATATGCCAGAGGGCCGCGACCCCGTCCTTCCATTTTATCTTCTTGCCTTCCCTGTAGGTCCTTCCAGCGTAAGAGATAGGGGACTCCTCGATCCTGAAGCCCCTCCTGGCCACCTTGGCGGTAATCTCCGGCTCAAGGCCGAACCTGTCGGACTCGATATCGATCCCCTTTATCACCTCGGCCCTGAAGACCTTATAGCCCGTCTCCATGTCGCTCAAGCTTACGCCGGCAAGGACATTGGAGAAAACGGTCAGCGCCCTGTTGCCCGACATATGGAGGAATGAGCGCACCCCTTTGGCCCCCCGCATGAACCTCGAACCGTAGACTACGTCGGCCTTTCCTTCGACTATCGGCCAAAGGAGTTTCTCATAATCACCGGGGTCGTACTCGAGGTCCGCGTCCTGGATTATGATTATATCCCCCGCGGCGTGGCGAACCCCGAGCCTGACCGAGGCCCCCTTCCCGGAATTTTTCCTGTGGCGCAATACCGTAAGCGCGCAGGCGCGGCCGTCCCAGCCCTCCTTTATCCCGTCGAGTATACCGGAGGTGCCGTCGGTCGAGGCATCGTCCACCGCTATTATCTCATCCGCTATGCCGGTAGCCCTTACCCTCCTGATTATCTCCGATATGTACTCCCGTTCGTTGTATACGGGCATGACAACCGAGACCCTTTTA
The DNA here is from genome assembly GCA_016235365.1 of Deltaproteobacteria bacterium. Lineage (GTDB taxonomy): Bacteria > Desulfobacterota > GWC2-55-46 > GWC2-55-46 > GWC2-55-46 > JACRLF01. The sequence continues at coordinate 8,034 of JACRLF010000079.1, forward strand.
CCCCCCATCGCCATTTGAGCCGTCCCTTAAAATTACCGGAGAATCGCCGAAGCGCGCGGAAGATATCTTATACAATAAAAAGACGGCAAAGTCCACCCGCAGAGGCGCCGGTTCGATGACCCTTAAATGAAAAGGGGGCTTTATGGGCCCCTTTTCCATCTTCGATACGCGACGCTTCCATGCCGCAGGCCTGCCCCCGCGCAACGTCACGTTGAATAAAACACCCCACCGCAAGCAACGGGTTATCTCCTTAAACTTCCACTCCCTCGACGGGAGGGGACTGAGGGGAGGGTGAAGTTTCAAAAGGTGAAGGATTGTTTTCACCCCCACCCATGCCCTCCCCCTACAAGGGGGAGGGTCTTATAAAGAAACACTGTAGCAAGCTACAGGGAATTCTCAAATTAAAACCGGCGGGAGAGTGTCATCTCTTCAGGTCTTCGTACCTCTTCCACCTGTAAGGCAGGTCTATGATCGTGCCGGGCTCCTTTATAGTCTCAAGGGCGTTGAACGCGCTCTTGAGCACCGTTGTCTGCACGTCCTTCCTGCCCGGCTCTCCGAGCGGATGCCCCATCGGCCACTTGAGGAATACCGCCCTCGGCGCCCCGGCCTCCTCGGTAAACCTTCTGACTATGGAGACGCTTATGGTCGGTATCCCGATCTTTTCTATCTCTCTCTGTATCAGCCCCACGGACCGATTACAAAGCCCTCACCCGGGGGTCAGTAGCGCGACGTCGACGCCCTCCCGCCTGAGCCTCCTTGCGACCTCCGGGGCGGTCTTTTTCACGAGCGTCTCCATGTGCGCCCCGTCTATATGGCCCATGAAGCCGTAGTTCGTCCTTGCAAGCCCGCCTATGAGCCCCGCGTCCCTCATCTCGCGGAGGCGGTCTATGGGGAAGACGATATTGATGTCCTTATCCGCATCCGTGTGGTCGTAGTAGTCGTGGGTGATCGTATACGCCTCTTTAGGGGTGTCGGAGGGCAGTCCCCTCCACGTAGGGTCCCCGTCCTTGTCCATCATGTCAAACAACGGCTGGCCCTTGAGTTGCACCCCGGCCGTGGTCACGAGCGCCACAGTTGAATCCTTCAGCCGCTTCTTTACGGGCGTCCAGGGCACGGTCCCCTTCACCGCGGTTGCGGGGGTGGCGGCGACTATCCTGTCGAGGAGCTTCGGGAACCTCGTAAGGAGCTTTGCGAGTATCCTGTTCTTAAGCCTTCCCATGGGAATATCCTCTTGAAAGGATGCTGGATCAGAACACCGTCTTGAACCGCTTGAGCCGCAGGGCGTTGGCCACGACGCTCACGGAAGAAAACCCCATGGCCCCGGCCGCGGGCATCGGGTTCAGGAGGACCCCTGAAAACGGATAGAGCGCGCCCGCGGCAACGCGGCAACCGGTATCAGAAGGGCGTTAAAGGCTGGACAGAGCCACAATATCTTCTTCATTTCTCCGGAACCTCGATCCTTAAGGTCTTTAATGTAGCCGAATTGGCAACTACCGAAAGCGAACTCAAAGCCATCGCCGCGGCGGCTATGATAGGATTCAGGTAACCGAGCGCGGCTATAGGGATGCCGATCGAATTGTATATGAACGCCCAAAAGAGGTTCTGCTTTATCTTCCTCATCGTTGCCTTCGAAAGCTTAACACCCGCATAGACGTCCCTGATATCATCCTTTATAAGTATAATCCCGCCTGTCTCCTTTGCCACATCCGAGCCGCTCCCTATCGCGATACCTATATCGGCCTGGGCCAGGGCGGGTGCGTCGTTGATGCCGTCGCCCACCATCGCGACCACATTGCCATCTCCCTGTAATTTTTTTATAACACCCGCCTTATCGCCCGGGAGCACGTTCGCAATAACCTTTTCTATCCCCGCCTGCCTGGCTATCGCTCTGGCTGTCCTTTCATTGTCGCCGGTGAGCATTATGACTTCTATCTTCTCCCTTTTAAGAGCGTTCACTGCGGCAAGCGAGTAGTCTTTAATCGTATCGGCAACCGCGATAATCCCGATGACATTATTCTTGTTTGCGATCAACATCGCTGTTTTGCCCTGCTCTTCAAGGATTTCAAGCTTTTCCTCAAAGCTTCCGACGGCTATCCCATTTTTCTCCATAAGCCTTCTGTTGCCTAAAAGGACGGTCTCGCCTTTGTAACCGACCTTTACGCCGTGGCCGGGTACGGCCTCGAAGGACTCCGGGTCGGGAATATCCAGGCCCTTCATCCTGGCGGCCTTTAAAATGGCTTCTCCAAGCGGGTGTTCGGAACCCTTCTCGGCTATGGCCGCATATAAAAGGACATTATCTTCAGACTCGCTAAAACCAAGTATATCCGTTACCGAAGGCTCTCCCTTTGTAAGGGTTCCGGTCTTGTCAAAAACGACTATCGTAAGTTTTTGCGCGCGCTCAAGGTATTCGCCGCCTCTTATTAGTATCCCTGCCTCTGCGCCCTTGCCTACTCCGACCATCAAGGCCGCAGGGGTTGCTATGCCGAGGGCGCATGGGCAGGCTATGATCAACACGGCTATAAAAGCCAATAATCCCTGTGGAAAATTCCCTCCTATCCACCACCCGAAGAACGAAAGGAACGCGACCGCTACAACCAACACCACGAAATACCCTGCGACCTGGTCGGCTATCCTCTGTATGGGCGCGGAAGAGGCCTGGGCCTCCTCTACCAGCTTTATTATCTGGCTAATGGTAGTCTCGGCCCCAACCCTTTTTGCCCTGAACTTAAGCATGCCGACCTTGTTCAGCGTCGCCCCTATGACCTCATCGCCGATCCTCTTCTCAACAGGGATACTTTCCCCTGTCAACATCTTCTCGTCAACAGAGGACGACCCTTCTATGACGACCCCGTCCGCCGGTATCTTCTCTCCGGGGCGGATAACTATGATATCATCTATCCGCACGTATTCCGCCGGAATTTCCATCTCCGCGCCTTCTCTAATAACCCTTGCGGTCTGTGGCTTAAGGTCGAGAAGTTTCCTTACCGCGGCCGAGGACTTTTTCCTTATAATCTCTTCCATGTATTTTCCAAGAAGGACGAATGCTATGATGACGGCGGAGACCTCAAAATACACGTCCCTCTCAGCCACCTTCACGGGCAGGATATCCGGAGCGAAGATGACTATGACCGAATACACATAGGCCACTGACGTCCCCAGGGCAATCAAAAAGTCCATGTTTATCATCCGGTTCTTTATCGCGCTATACGCACCCTTGTAAAAACCCCATCCGCCTATGAACTGGACGGGCGTGACAAGGATAAAGAGCCACATGCCCCAGGTAAACCAGGGGAGCTGAGGTATCGGCGCCCAGGTTACAATCGTCGCCCCTGCGGCAAGGCCCAGGAAAAAAGCCGCCCTCAAGAGGGCAAGGGCGAGTACCCCGAACAGGGCTATGGAAACCCGCCTTTTCATCTTCTTGATCTCTTCTTCCGGGGCCTCGAAAGTCCTCAAGCAGCCATCCGAGCAAAAATAGTACATCCTTCCCCCGAGGTCTTTTTTGAGGGACTTGTTCTTGTCGACCACCATGCCGCAGATAGGGTCCTTGGCCGTTTCATGCGCGCCCGCTTCAGCGGCTGTCATTCCCTTATGCGGCTTGACCTCTCCGCCATTTCCGGACATAAAGGCAACAGGGTCCTTATCAAAGCGCTCCTTGCATTTCATGGAACAGAAATAGATATCCTGCCCTTTATATGCGCTCTTGCCAGCGGCTTTTTTCGGGTCTACGGACATGCCGCAAACAGGGTCTCTTGCCATATTATCTCCTTGCATAATCCCAAATTAAGGCTTGCCCGGTTTCATATTGAACATGCATAGCGAGCGCATTCCCCGTAGCTTGCTACGGGGTCAAGCGAGCGAATAGAAATAGATACTTCCTTATATGTCGAAGATTCCCCGCGGCTTGCCGCGGGGAGATTCAACAGGTTATAAAGCGGCGCAAATACAAGCCCCGCATAGATACCTTAAAGGATTGGAATTGGCTTCAATGCCGATGGCCGGTAGACTCATCCTTTTTCTCTGAGTCGCCCTTTTTCTTTTTATCTGAATGGCCTCCGCCGCAGCACCCCATGCCGCCTCCTCTCCGATGCATCAGGTACATGAATACTACGAACAATACTATTATCAATATGGACGAAAGATCATAACCCCACATAAATTCCCCCTTTGGACTTTAACCGATGCGCGGGATAAACATCGGGACAGCTTCCCTGTACTTCCTGTACTTGTCCCCAAATTCCCTCTCCATCTCCTCTTCCTCTCTCCTTGAGAGCTTGTAATAAGCCATTATAAGGATCGGCCACATGAGGAACGTAATCAGTGTAGGCCATTGAATGAGAAGCCCTATTGTGATCAGGAAAAGCCCTGAATATTGCGGGTGGCGCACATAAGAATAGACGCCATCCGTGACCAGTTCCCCTTTTGACTTATGGATTCTCCTCCATCCAGAGGCCATAGTGAAAAAGCCCGCGAGCACCAGCCCATTGCTTATTACATGGATCAGTGCCAGCATTATTGCGCCGCCCCCGAAAAAAGTCACCCATAAATGACCGCTCTCATGGGCAAACGGGTTCAGCGCAGGGTATTTCGAACCGAGCACCACGGTTAGTATGTAGATGGTCAAGGGAAAACCGTACATCTCCGTAAATAACGCGATAATAAAGGCGGTGGTTACCCCCATTGACCTCCATTCCCTCCTCTTTACCGGAGTTATGAAACTCAGGATAAAAAAGAGAAAAAGGATGACGTTTATAATTACAAGCGACCAGAAACCATACGCATATGAAATGCTTTCCCCGTGCATAAGCCGCATCCCCGTTCTATTCTTTTAATGGCACTTGGGCGGAGCGCCCTTTGGTTCTTTTATTATTCTTTGCCACCATTTTTTCCCGGTCTCATCGTGGCGGATGCCCTCTTTAAGCTCAAAATTCTCCTGGCACGTCTTTGTGCAGAAATAAAAGGTCTCGTGCTCAAAGTGTACCATAAACTCCGCGCCTTTCTCCTCGACTTCCATTCCACATATGGGATCCTTCGCCATAAAGGTCACCTCACTTTCTAACAGGTTGCTGAAAAAGTCACATCTGCTTTGTCGTCTCGGCGTTCGTCACTGCGGCGTACGGACAAAGTACGCCTCATTCCTCACTTTCTCGACTCCTCGCATCTGTAACTTTTTCAGCAACCTGTTCTATTTTGAGTTTTTCCGCATCCTGCTAAATACAATTATTCTATTATCGTCTTTACGAAATCGGTCAGGCGCGCCTCGTCCGGGTCGTAGACGATATCTATCCTTTCGGCGGCGAAGTTCACCGCGGCCTCCTCTACGCCGCTCATGGCGGAAACGCCCTTCTCTATCTTCGCGGCGCATGAGGCGCAACTCATCCACGTTACCGGCAGGGAGGCCTTCTTGAGCCCCCTGGGGGGGCGGCGGCCTTTTTATGCATCAGCAGAAAAGCTATATGAATAATATATTCGACAAGCTGTAGAATGTCAAGCGATGCCTGCCCAAAGGCCGTCCCATCCGCATGATACCCGATTAACCCGACAGCGCACAGCGCTCTTGAAGCTCCCCGCGGCTTTTCCGCGGGGAATCTTCGACATATAAGGGAGTATATATTTCTATTCGCTCGCTTGACCCCGCAGCAAGCTGCGGGGAATGCGCTCGCTATGCATGTTCAACAACAGGCAAAATTACGTTGTTGAAGGCGCGCCAACTGTGTGTTATCTTTAAGAATGGAGCCGGGTGCTCGGAACGGTCAAGGAATGGATGAATTCAGGATAGACAGCCACAAACTGATGTTCCATGTAGGCCGCGTCAACGACTGGCTCAACGGCGCCCTTGTCTACCCCATATACATGGAGATTTCCCCTGTGGGGTCATGCAACCACAGATGCACGTACTGCGCCCTGGACTACATGGAGTACAGGCCGCGCCGCCTCGACAAAGACCTCCTCAATAAAAGGCTCGACGAGATGTCCTCCCTCGGCCTCAGGAGCGTGATGTACGCCGGAGAGGGCGAGCCGCTCCTGCACAGGGATATCGGGGAGATAATAAACCATACGAAAAAGGCCGGCATGGACGTAGCCGTGACGTCCAACGGGGTCCTCTTCGGCGCGAGGCTGATGGAAGCCTGCCTCCCGTCCATAACCTGGATAAAGATAAGCATCAACGCCGGCTCCAAAGAGACCTACGCCAGGGTGCACGGGTGCAGGGAGGAGGACTTCTCCACGGTGCTCCGCAACGTCTCGGCGGCGGTGAAGAGAAGGGCCTCCGAGGGTATTCCCGCCACCATCGGCATGCAGATGATACTCCTGCCGGAGAACGCCCATGAGGCGCTCGACCTCGCCAAAACGGCAAAGGAGATAGGGGCCGACTACATCGTCATAAAATCCTACTCACAGCACCCAAGGTCCATCACAAGGCTCTACGAGGGCCTAAAGTACGGCGAATACCTCCACCTGAGGGACGAGCTTGAGGGGCTCTCCTCCTATGACTTCAAGGTGATATTCAGGGTGAACGCCATGAAAAAGCTCGATGACGACGGCAGGGGGTATGAGAGATGCCTTGCGCTCCCTTTCTGGAGCTATATTGATTCCGGCGGCGGGGTCTGGGGCTGCAGCGCGTACCTCGGTGACGAGCGCTTCCTCTTCGGCAACATCAACGACAACACCTTCGAGGAGATATGGAGCGGCGCGAAGAGGAAGAAGGCCATGGAATTCGTCGCAAACGACCTCGATACCGGGGAGTGCCGGAGGAACTGCAGGATGGACGAGGTGAACCGCTATCTCTGGGAGCTCAAGCACCCCGGCCGCCACGTCAACTTCATCTGAACATGCATAGCGAGCGCGAGGCCCGCGGAAAAGCCGCGGGGAGCTTCAACCGGACGGAAGATGGAAGACCTGTTGCAAAAAATCCCTGAAGAGACGCTTAAAAACATCTACTCGACGATGCTCAGGATACGCATGTTCGAGGAGAAGATAGTGGAGCTCTACCCTGAGCAGGAGATGAGGTGCCCGGTGCACCTTTGCATAGGGCAGGAGGCGGTCCCGGCCGGGGTCTGCGCCAACCTCCATGCGATGGACTACGTATTCTCAAACCACAGGGGCCACGGCCACTGCATAGCAAAGGGGAGCGGGTTCAAGCCCCTGATGGCCGAGCTCTACGGCAAGTCGACCGGATGCAGCGGCGGCAAGGGCGGCTCCATGCACCTGATAGACACGGAGAACGGGGTCATGGGCACATCGGCCATAGTCGGCGGCGGGATACCGATGGGCGTGGGGGCGGCCCTTGCCTCATCCATGCGGGGCGAAGAGCGGGTCACCGTCATATTCTTCGGCGACGGCGCTTACGACGAAGGGGTATTTCACGAGTCCTTCAACTTCGCCTCGCTAAAGAAACTCCCGGTGGTATTCGTCTGCGAGAACAACTTCTACGCCACCAACTCCCCGCAGTCCGCCAGACAGCCCGTTTGCAGGATATCCGAGAGCGCCAGGGCCTTTAACGCCCCCGGCGTATGCGTTGACGGCAACGACGCCGCGGCCGTATACAGGGCCTCAAGGGAGGCGGTGGAGAGGGCGAGAAAAGGCGGCGGGCCCACCCTTATCGAAGCCGCTACATACAGGTGGAAGGGCCACGTCGGGCCTGAGGAGGACTTTGAAAAGGGCTTTAGGGACAGGGAAGAGCTCATACACTGGAAAGGGCGTTGCCCGATAAACGCGTTCGCGGAGCGCCTTGCCGCCTCCGATATAATATCGCGCCGGGATATGGAAGGGCTCGCACGCGGGATAGAGAAAGAGCTTGATGAGGCTGTCGCCTACGCAAAAAAGAGCCCGTACCCGGCGGAGCATGATCTCCTGAGCGACGTCTACGCGGACAACGGATGAACCACCACGGAGCAAGCTCCGGGGTTTCCGTTGGAACTCTTGCTCATAGGTTGCGCAACAAGCTGCGGGGAATTAGACCCCTAACAGGATGCGGAAAAATCCAAAATAGAGCCAGGTTGCTCAAAAAGTTACAGATGCGAGGAGTCGAGAAAGTGAGGAGTGAGGCGTACTTTTTCTGTACGCCGCAGTGACGAACGACGATGACGACAAAGCAGATGTGATTTTTTGAGCAACCTGCTAAGGAAACATTAAAATATGCCCTGGACCAGGACGTACAGGAACAGAGACGAGTTCGAGAGGGCCTTCCCCCAAAACGCGGGCGTCCGGGGGCTTGCGTACAGGGACGCCATCCTCGAAGCCACGGTCGAGCTCATGGAGGAGGACAGCAGGGTCTTTGTCATGGGCCAGGGGGTCGACGACGCGGGGGGCGTCTTCGGCACCACAAAGGGGCTCCATGAGAGGTTCGGCAAAGGCCGGTGCATAGACACCGCGCTCGCCGAGAACGGCATAACCGGCATCGCCGCCGGGGCCGCGCTCTGCGGGATGAGGCCAATACTCGCGCACATGAGGGTGGACTTCATCCCCCTCTCCCTCGACCAGATAATAAACCACGCCGCCAAGTGGAGCTACATGTTCGGCGGGCGCGCAAGCGTTCCCCTGACCATAAGGGCGATAATCGGCAGGGGCTGGGGCTCCGCGGCCCAGCACTCCCAGAGCCTCCAATCCATCCTCGCCAATATCCCGGGGCTCAAGGTCGTGATGCCCGCCACCCCTTACGACGCCAAGGGGCTCCTGAGGGCCGCGGTAAAGGACAACAACCCCGTCATAATCATAGAGCACCGGTGGCTCTACGACCACACGGGCCACGTCCCCGAAGGGCCGTACACGGTGCCCATAGGAAAGGCCGTGGTGCGGAGAGCCGGCAAAGACGTAACCATAGCGGCCCTCTCCTACATGGTATACGAGGCGCTCCTGGCCGCCGAAGAACTGAAGGGCCGCGGCATAGAGTGCGAGGTGATAGACCTGAGGACGATAAAGCCGATGGACACGGGGCTCATCACGGAATCGGTAAAAAAGACCGGCAGGCTCGTATCCGTAGATACCGGCTGGAGGGAGTGCGGTATTGGGGCCGAGGTCGTTGCGAGCGCGGTTGAAGGCGCGTTCGGGAGCCTCAAGGCCGCCCCGGTCCGCATAAGCCTGCCCGAGGCCCCGACCCCGGCAAGCCCGGCGCTCGAGGCCCTGTACTACCCGGGCAAAAAAGAGATAGTCTACGCCATAGAGAAGATGGTCAGAGCGGTATGAAGACGAGCGTATCGATAATAGTCCCCTGCTACAACGAGGAGGGCAACTTAAGGGCCACGATAGCCGCGATAAAGGAGGCCCTCGCCTCCACCGGCGCGTTCAGCGACCACGAGATACTCATATTCAACGACAGGAGCGTTGACTCCACAGGCGCAATAGCCGAGGAGCTGAGGAGAAAAGACGGGAAGATAAGGGTCATCCACAACCTGAGGAACATGGGGTTCGGCTACAATTACTCCGAGGGCGTAAGGCTCGCCAGGAAGGAGTACGTCATCATGGTCCCCGGCGACAACGAGATCCCGGCCGAGGCCATCCGTAAGGTCTTGAGCCTTGCCGGCAAGGCCGACGTAGTCGTGCCGTACACGGCGAACACGCATGTCAGGCCCCTTGCAAGGAGGGCCATCTCCTATCTCTTCGTGGCCGTCATGAATACGCTCTTCGGCACAAGGCTCAGGTACTATAACGGCACCTGCCTGATAAGGACCGCGCTCCTGAAGAAGGTCCCGTTAAAGACATCGGGCTTTGCGTACATGGCCGCCATACTCGTAAGGCTTCTTTGCTCCGGGGCGAGCTTCATCGAGGTCGGCGTCGATATACGGCAGAGGGACGCCGGCAGGACAAAGGCCTTCGCGTTGAAGAACGTCTTTAGCGTGTTCGGCGCGATAGCGGGGCTCTTCTGGGACGTGCGTATAAAGGGGCGCTCCATGTACAGCTCCCCGCGCAGGCGCGTGGAGCTAAACGCGGGAAACGGGTGACAGGGTTCCAGAACGCTAAAAGAGGGTACTATAAAGAAACCCTCTAACAAGCTACAGGGAATTCTCAAGTTGAAATATTGATATGAAGATACTGTTCGTGATAAAGGACGTGGAGTACATAGACCCGATGGGCATAATGCTCCTGTCCGCGCTCGCCAAGAGAATGGGGCATACTACGGGGCTCTGCGTCCTCGCGGACGGGGACCTTAAAAAGACCGTCAAGTCCTTTGCGCCGGACGTGGCGGCCTTCAGCGCCAAGACCGGGGAGCACAAATACTATATAGCCGCAAACGACGCGGTCAAGGCGATAAGCCCCAGGATATTCACCGTGATGGGGGGGCCGCACACGACGTTCTTCCCTGAGCTTATAACCCGGCACCCCTTTGACGCGCTCTGCGTCGGAGAGGGCGACGACGCCTGGCCCGAGCTCCTCGACGCTATTGAAAAAAACGGCCCGATAGACAAGATACCGAACGTCGTCACGAGGGCGAACTTCAAAACCGGCGTCGCTCCGGTCATACGCCCGAGGAGGACTGCGCTTGACGACCTGCCGTTCCTCGACAGGGAGCTATTCTATTCAAGGACCAGGCTCGGCAGGTTCCCGATGAGAAGCTTCATGGCCGGGCGCGGGTGCCCGTACAGGTGCACCTACTGCTTCAACCGCGAATACAACCTCCTGTACAAGGGCAAGGGCCCTTTGGCCGTCAGGATGAGCGTCGGGAGGGTCGTGGAGGAGCTTAAGGAGCTAAAGGGGAGATACCCGACGCAGTTCATAAAGTTCTACGACGACATATTCGTACTGAAGGACGACGAATGGCTCGACGAGTTCTCGGTCAGATACAAAAAAGAGGTCGGGCTCCCGTTCCACTGCCTCATGCGCGCCAACTGCCTGACCGAGCCGGTGCTCCTCAAGCTCAAGAAGGCCGGGCTCGCCTCTCTCAGCATGTCGATAGAGAGCGGCAACGACGCCATAAGGAACTCGGTCCTCAAGCGCAACATGACGAGGGAGCAGATGACCGGGGCGTTCTCCCTGTGCTCAAGGCACGGCATTCCGACATTTTCAAACACCATATTCGCCATACCCGGGACGTCCTTGAAGGAAGACCTGGAATCTCTCGATTTCAACCTCGAGTGCAGGGTGACGTTCGGGGAGTTCCCGCTTTTTTTCCCGTACCCCGGCACAGAGCTTGCCAGGTACGCGGTGGAGCGTGGGGACTTTGACGGGGACTTCGACTCGCTCCACATGAGCTATCAGTCCACCTCCCCGCTTTCGTGCTTCACCCCGCGAGAAAAACTCCTCCAGAGGAACCTCTCGCTCCTTTCCACCGTCTGCCTCTGGAAGCCGTCCCTGAGGAACCTCGTGGTCAAGAGGTTGATACATCTGCCCCTTACAAGGGCCTACTTCCTCTTTTACTATCTGGTGAAGGCCTATCTGGTGAAGAAAAAAATATACCCGATGCGTTTCTCGGCCCTCGATACCCTGAAGGGGATGTACGACAGTTTCGTCCTCGAACGCTTCAAGCACTCCGAAGAGATACTGAACGCATGCAAGGAAGAGAACAGATGAGCCCCACGGCGCACGTGGTCTACGGCGGGGCGGCGGCGGCCGTCATCTACCCGGCG